>CAZJJR010000178.1:1301-8676 GCA_964546365.1 uncultured bacterium
GCGATCGCAAAAGGAATCAGAGCCGAGCAGAATGCAGAAAAATACGAATTATTGCCTTTTTACATTCAAAAAGATGGCTTTTGGCAAGGAACGGAATTTGCTCAACAAGTACTAGATGCCGGCGTTCCCCAACAAGCAGTAACTAACGGTAATTTGTGGCAATTTCCGGCTGAGGCAGCTTCAGTAGATGTATGGTTTCCGATTTTACATGGCCCTAACGGAGAAGATGGCACGGTACAGGGATTGCTGAGTTTGATGCAAGTTCCCTTTGTGGGTTCTGGGGTATTGGGATCGGCGGTTGGCATGGATAAAATTGCCATGAAAACGGCTTTTGCCCAAGCGGGATTGGCACAAGTAAAATATATGGCAGTCAACCGCTCTCAAATTTGGTCGAATCCTTGTGTTTTTCCGAAGCTTTGCGATGAAATCGAAGCTAAATTAGGGGATTATCCTTATTTTGTGAAGCCTGCAAATTTAGGCTCTTCAGTTGGGATAGCGAAAGTCAGATCGCGCGATCGACTAGAATCCGCTTTAGATAATGCTGCCAGTTACGATCGGCGCATCATCATCGAAGCAGGTGTAGTAGCTAGAGAAGTTGAATGCGCGGTTTTGGGCAACGACGTTCCCCAAGCTTCTGTCATCGGAGAAATTACTTACAATAGCGATTTCTACGATTATGAAACTAAATATACAGAAGGAAAAGCCGATTTATTCATACCTTCTCAGATACCGACAGAAATAGCAGAGCAAATTCAACAAATGGCGATCGCAGCTTTTCAAGCTGTAGATGCTTCCGGTTTAGCAAGAGTCGATTTCTTTTATCTAGAAAATACGGGAGAAGTATTAATTAACGAAATTAATACTCTACCGGGCTTCACCGCTACCAGTATGTATCCTCAACTTTGGGCGGCTAGCGGCGTTCCTTTTCCAGAGTTAGTAGACAAATTAATTCAAGCAGCTTTAGAACGTAATTCTGGAGAGAATCTAAAGAAATCATAAATCTTTCTCTCTAATTTTCATTGGGTAGTAGGTAGTAGTTAGTAGGCGATCGAAAATATCGCCTTTCGTGACTAAAGACAAATTAGTACCATTACCTACCACCCGCTACCCACCACCACTTTCATTCATTAGAATGTTGCCTACTTTTTAGATGAGCGCGTAAAATCTAAAGGCAATGATACGTTGTACGTATTGAAGAGTGGGCATGGCAAACAACCAACTTGCACGAGAGCAACTACCTCCCCCGCAAAAGGCTACGCACCGTCGGCGTAGTGCTAAACCCGCAGCCGCATCTCAGAGATTATCTCGCTCAAACGCAGCTAAGGTTAACCAAGCACCGAGAAAACCTGCATCTTTGAGTAAAGTTAACCCCGTTATCAAACTAATTCAGAAGCAACCTCTGCTGATTTGGGGTTTTGCTTGGGCGACGGTGTTGTTAGTCGCCGTGATTGCCATCCTGGGATTAGCTAATCCAGGCACGATGAAAACTGTGAAATCATCGGAAACTGATAATTCTACAGTGGCTGAAAATCCCCTTCCGTCAACCGAAGAATCACCGCCGTTACCAAGCTGGCTGTTTGGTTTAGCCGGGTTGGGTTGCGCTACTGGCTCTTGGGTAATTATTAATCAAATTAAAGGTTCTCGCAGGCGTCGCAGGCTTCGCAAACCTCTGACATCGAAAGTTGTTACCACTAGCCAACCAAATGGGCAACCACAGCAAAAAAACGGCTCATCACCTAAACGAACAGTACCTAAACCGAAATTATCTCAACGTCCTTCATCTGGGAAAGCGGCTATGGCTGGTGCGGCGAAAAAATCACCTGTAATGTTCCAGAAGCAGCCGAAGAATAAGAATAATGCAAAATTGGCAGAAAGTATGGATTTACGAAAACGGCATCCTCTGTCTTCTTTTCTGCGAAAACTCTAAAATCGGAAGGTTCGCTCCCTCCCTTGTGTCCTAATCGCCTTGACCATTTTTTTAGTTCAAAATTCAAATCAAAATGCTTGCATTCAGAAGAAGATTTATTTTGAATTGGTTTGGCGATCGCTATATTTAACCTTTTGGAGAGTTTGCCAGTCTTGAATGGCTTTATCAGTCCACAGCCAATTACGTTTCAGGGATTCTGGCTGAAATTCGCTCGGACTGTCCTGGTTTACTTTCTGGCGCAGTTTGACGGCTTCGGAAAGCAAATGCGATCGCTTATCGGCGGGTTGATTTCGAGCCGATCGCGCTAACACTAGGGCTAGTCCGGCGTATGAAGTTAAAGCTTCTTTACTGGCAACTACTGTAGTAGGAGTGGCGATCGCTCCCTCGGATTTTTGTTTATTAGCTTGTTTTGCTTTGGCGATTTGTTCTTGCGTTTGGTATAAAGCTTCAAACCAAGCTTGGTTAGCACGGGTATCATTACCCTTGGCGTAAAGCAAACCCTAAAGCGTTATTGTACGCCGGAGAAGTTGGTTCTCCTTTTAAGGCAGTTTCCCAATAACGTATCGCATCATCTAAAGTGTAACCTTGGTTACTTGCTTGTACTGATTGCCAAGCTAGCCGACCGAGGAGAAAACTATTAGCGGGAAGGTTTCTTTGCTCGACTGGTATGGCTGTCAAAGCAGTTTTTGCTTGGGGAAGAGCTTCTCTATCCAGTAAAATTTCGACAATTTGTTGTCCGGCGGTGAAATTTCCTTGGCTGAAATAGTCGATCGCTTTGGCTGCTAATGTGGAGCTATCAACTTTTTTCATCTCCACAGACAAGCTTGGTAAAGCTTCCGTGGAAGATTGGCCAGAATTTACCTTATTTTGTAACAAAGTAGGCGAACTTAGCCGTATTGATAACCAGCGATTTCCCGCAAACAAAAAACTCACCGAAGCTAAAGCTAACAACCCTACAGACAAAAACACCAGTTGGTGACGCTGACGAGACGCCGACTGGGAAGCAAGACGAACTGAAAAGTTATCGATCGGCTTTTCCCCATTCGATGAAGAAACGGGCTGGGGTTCGGTAGGGTGGGTAATCTGATTGATTTGTTCTGGTTTCGGCTTTTCCGTATCTTCGCTGAAAAGATGAGCATTGGGTTGTGGTCGAGACATTTGGCTCAACAAACCGGAAATAAAAGCGGTATCTTCTTCTGCTTCCCCATCATCTATTTCTTCTTCATCAGGGAGCATTCCCCATTCTTGGTTACTAAATGAGTCTAGTTGCGAAAAGTCAACTTCTTCTTCTAATGGGGCAATACTTGCGGTTTGGCGATCGGCTTGGGCATCCCACAGACATTCTCCCACCTGGAAAAGCTCCCAAGGAAGATACTTTAAGCGCTTTTCCTTGAGTATCAACCGCAACCGCAACGTTTTTCCTTGTTGCCGAGCTATTGCTTGGGCTTGGTTCCAACTATCTACCAAACTGCCTTGGAACAAAGCTTGGTATATTTGTTGACTTAAAGACGCCAGTGATATCTCAGAGGAAGAGATGGAATGAGCGGGTGAGGAAGGTAGAGTTGATGGGCGATCGTTTTTATTTAGTTGGCAAAGATAATCTACATAAATACTATCCGTGACTGAGGCGCGATCGAACGTCTCGTTTATCTCTATTTCTGGTAAGTTTAGCAGTAGTTTAGTCTGACTTAGCCAATCTGCGATCGGCCAAACTACTAGTTCTTGGGCTGATGTTGCTCCTAATGCTACCCGTTCCGTTCGTAGTAAATACTGATTTTCTCCTACTGGGGTTACGGATATGTGAAATTGTTCAGTCACAGTGCCGTTCACTCCTGCTCTTCGCCCGAATCTCTTTGGCTTTGCTAGCCTCTAAGGTGAATAGTTAGACTTTATACTGTATAGATTGATTTCACAGAAAAAAGTTTCTCAGCACGTAGGTTTTGCTTTGAAGATGAGAAACGCCTTCTGGAGTAGTGCGATTTTAGATATTAAATGGAAAAGTTGACCGAACATATAAATTTATCCCGATCTTGATTGAAAACGCTCGGACAAAGAGATGGTAGATGCACCCTGATAAGACAACTTCCCCTCGGCTCAACAAGTCGGGGGTTTTTTAGTTATTTATTCAGGGAGTAATTTCGATATTTAGAGCTATATTAACTCGTCAATGAAATTTTATAGCAAAGCTATGATGAAGATTTTCTAAACATTATTGTTACATCGTCAATTCCTTCATCATAAATTTATATTAATTTTTGTATATTAAAATTCTTATAGCCTAAAATCAAAAAACGGTTTTTTAAGAGCCAGAATTCAGATTTTTTTTAATCCTAGTTATTTGATCATCAATCACCATATTAAAAATTCCCAAAGTCATGCAGTATGATAATATTTTTTCCTAAATTTTAACTTCCAAATTCTTGAAGCGATCGTAGCACTGAAGGAAAATTTTCCACGGTTTGAGGAATGCGTTCCCAATCAAAAGCTTCTAACTGATTTTTGAGAGAATTAGCATAATTTGATAACAACGGACATTGGTGTTCGTGCGACCAGTTTTCTAATCGTTCGACGAATTGCTGAATATCTCGCATTTTCAATGTTTTACATAAATTAGGCCAAATCATTTCTTCTTCCCTAATTAGTTTAAGAAGTAATTCTGGTAGATTAATCATAACATTAGACGATAAATCGTTCATAATTTTTATGGTACTATTTTCATTTTCTAATAAAATTAATGAGGTTTGGGAAAATTCCTTTAAGTGTTTTTTAAGTTCGCTTACTAATTGAGTACGACTGACTGGCTTTGCTAAAAATCCTTGACAAATTTGCTCCACTTCCAATTGTTCTTCTTTTTGAGATGAAGCAGTAAGAATTACGATAGGAATATGTTGAGTTAATTCATTTTTTTTGAGATGTTTGGCGGCTTCCCTGCCATCCATTCGCGGCATTCGCAAGTCGAGTAATATTAAATCTGGTTGATGAATTTGAGCAAGACGGAGCGCTTCTTCTCCATCTTCTGCAAATAACAAAGAATGATGAGTTTGAGTAAAGTATCCTTTAATTAATTCCCGATTCGAGTAGACATCATCTACAACTAATATTTGGCAAGGTGCGAACTGGTTGAAGTCTTCATCTTTCCCCAAGGTTAGCACCGCTTCTTCCGGTGTTTTTTCAGCAGGTAAAACTTCTGAGAAAACGAAAGTAAAAATACTACCTTTACCAAGTTCGCTTTGCAAGATAACTGTGCCACCCATCATCTGGATCAAACGGCGAGTGATGGCTAATCCTAAACCTGTTCCGCCATATTTGCGATTGCTTTGTCCCGCACTTTGTACGAATGCTTCAAAAATGCGGCTTTGTTGATCGCGAGCAATTCCTATTCCCGTATCTTCAACCGCAATTTCCAGCCAGATTTTTTCTCGATCGAGTATCGAATAAGTCTGGGCGCGACAGGATATTTGGATGTTTCCTTGTTCGGTAAATTTGATGGCGTTACCAACTACGTTAAAAAGAATCTGGCGCAGCCGAACTTCATCAATATAAATTGCTTTTGGTACGTTCTCGTCAATTTGCGATCGCAATATTAAACCTTTCTCGCTGGCTTTTTGAGTAAAAATTTGTTGAATTTCTTGAATTAAACTTCTTATGTTAGCTGGTTCGTAGTGAATTTCTAATTTTCCGGCTTCTATTTTGGAGAGGTCGAGAATATCGTTGATTAGGGCGAGGAGGGTTTTGCCACCAGTTGCGATCGCATCTAAATAAGATTTAGCCTGTGGTTCTTTGACAACCGATCGCAACAAATCGGAAAATCCTAAAATAGCATTCATAGGGGTGCGAATTTCGTGGCTCATATTGGCTAGAAATTCGCTTTTGGAACGGTTGGCTTTTTCCGCTTCTTGTTTGGCTTTTTCTAGAGCTAAATTTTTGATCGTCAGTTCTTCACTTCTTTTGGTTTCTTTTTCTAATAAAGCAGCTTGAGCTAAAGCAATGCCCATTTGAGCGGCAACTGATTCGAGTAATTCGATCTCATCGGTTGTCCAATTACGAATGCGATCGCATTGATGTAACCCGATCAAGCCGTTGGGTTCTCCTTGGTAAGAGGTGCGAACTGCTAACATTGATTTGATTTGCAATCGATCGCATAATTGCACCACCGGTGCAAATAAAGCTTCCCGATAAACATCAGATGTAGCAATTGCTCGATCTTTGATTAAAACTGCTTCGGCATGAAAATTACCTGCCACGGGTATTTTCACTCCATTTACCGATGGATAATCTCCATTCAAATATTCGGTTACTAACGGAAGCTGAGGTTCTGGTTGGGTGATGTAAGAATGAATCAAGCAACGATTCACTCCAAATGCTTGTCCGACTTGAATGGCAGCAGTTTCAAAGATGTGCTGGGTATTCAAGTTTTGCCGAATTGCATCGGTAATCTGCTGCAAAAGTAATAGTTTGTGTAATTGTTGTTGTAGAGCGTTTTCTGCTTGTTTGCGCTCGGTAATATCTTCGGTAATGCCTGCGAAACGATAGATTTTTCCTTCATTATTATAGATAGGAAAAGACCGAGAAGTAACCCAGCGAATCGAGCCATTTGGTTGAATAATTCGGTAAGTGTCTTTTAATTCTCGCCCTCGTTCGATTTGTGCTTTCATCCCTACAGCGATGCGGTCGAAATCTTCTGGATGAACGGATTCCATCCAAGAGTAGGAGTTTTGTACTAAGCTTTCGCAACTCCGCCCCCAGATCTGTTCGTAAGCAGGAGAAATGTAGAGAATTTCGCAATTGGTGGACACCATGTAAAAGGCTTGATGGATATTTTCCGTTAGTTGGCGGAATTTTTCTTCACTTTCTTGTAAGGCGGCTTCTGCTTGTTTGCGATCGGTAATTTCTACTACTACTATGCCAATGCCAATAGGTTGATTAACGGGACAACGAATGGGAAAATAGGAAACTAACCAAGTCCTTTTGACGCCAGGTAATTTTTTGGTTTCGCCGTTAATTTCTACATGGAGAACGGGTTCGCCAGTCGTCAAAACGTGATGAAAGATTTTTTCTTGTTTGGGTGCGAGGTCTGGCACGATTTCCCAAGGGGTTTGACCGATGTGTTCTGAGATGGGAATCCCGTTAATTTCTGCTAATGCTTCGTTGATAAACGAAAAGCGTAACTGACGATCGAGTACGGTCATGCCAACTGGGGCGCTGGTCATGAAGGCATCGAGTAATTGTTGCTTTTCAGCTAATTTTTGTTCTAATTCTCTGCGTTCGGTGATATCGATTACCGTACCGAAATAACTGGTAATTTCTCCCGATTCGTTACGAACGGCAACTCCTTTACCGGATACCCAGGCAATTTTTCCATCTGCTTTGCAGAAGCGATATTCCATTGCAAATAAACGCCCTTGTTGAGTAGCGTTATTCCATTCTGTAAAAATTCGATCGCGATCG
>CAZJJR010000178.1:8693-12898 GCA_964546365.1 uncultured bacterium
TTGCCCATCCTCGACCGGCTGCTTGTGCCAGCGATAATCCGGTGATTTCCGTCCAGTAAGGATTTACGTATAAGCAGTTGCCTTGGGCGTCGGTTTGAAAAATACCGACGGGAACGTGAGTCAGCAGTATTCGATAACGTTGTTCGCTTTCTTGGAGTGCTTCCTGTGCTTGTTTGCGATCGCTGATATCGGTTTCCGATCCCGCCATTCGCGCTGGTTTTCCGGTTTCATCCCACAGGGCTTGTCCTCGATCGAGAACCCAAATATAACTGCCATCTTTCCGCTGGACGCGGTACTCGGCACTGAAAAAGGGAGTTTTTTTAGTTAAGTGTTCGTTGAGAGCAACCATCACTTTTTCGATGTCTTGGGGATGAATGCCCTGAGACCATTCTGCTAGGGAATTGGTGATTTCATCGGGTGTAAAACCGCGCATTTCTTTCCAGCGATCGGAAAAAAATACGCGATCGGTTTGCATATTCCAGTCCCAAATGCCGTCTTGAGTGCCTTTTAAAGCAAGTTGCCAGCGTTCTTCACTTTCTTTGAGTGCTTCTTCTGCTAGTTTGCGATCGGTAATGTCGGTTACCATTGCTAAAGCGCCGATGTAGTTACCAGTGGCATCCATAATCGGGCTAGCAGATAATAAAGCCCAAAGTTCGCTACCGTCTTTGCGACAAAACTTAAATTCGTGTTTCTCAACTACGCCTTGCTGTCGTAATTTTAATTTTTCAAGGGCGATCGCCACTCCTATTTCGTCCATAAATGCGAACAAAGGCTTCCCCACCATTTCATCAACCGTATAACCTAGCATTTGGGCCATTTTAGGGTTGACGAAATTGGTATTGGCGATCGCATCGATCACCCAAATTCCTTCGTTTGCAGTTTCTACAATGCGGCGATATTTTTCTTCACTGCGCCGTAAAGAAGCTTCGGCTTGTTGAGAACGGGCTTGTAAAATACTGGTTTCGGTCAAAATCCCCGAATTTGTGAATACTGATGCCGTACAAATGCTTTCATAAGTGACTAATCCTACCAGATCCCCTTCCTCGTTCACCACCGGTAAATGGCTAATGCGATGCTGGCTTAGTATTTGATTGAGTCTTAAGGGATCTGTAGCTTCCGACTCGCGGATAGCGATCAACTGCCGCGTCATCACTTCCCCAACCAAAGTATCTCGAAAGTTGCATTCCCGTGCAGTTAACTCGATTAAGTCGCCTTTGGTTAATAAACCTACTAACTTTTTGTTCTCTAATATCAAAGCACAGCTGGCTGGAATGCCGTTCTCCCGTTTGGGGTTTGCCTTTGACGCCAAGCTATCATCCCCATTCCTAGCTTGCACCATCAGCTTTACTAGCTCGAATAGCGATATATCTACAGATACGGTGATAAAGTTGCGATCGCCGTATTGATTGGAACGGAAGAACAGCAAGGGATCTTTATATTCCATTCTTGCCCCCGGAACGGTTCCGATCTCGAGTTCTTTTTATTGGTAGTTCGTGCTGTTTCAAGGTAATACTAGTTTTCTATTCATATTTTTACATAATACTATGCTAATTGTTAATAGAATCTTATTTAAGAATTTTGAACTGTATTAAAGTAATGCCGCTAGAAGCTTTTAGACTTAGTAGCAGCCATAAACCTCATCAATTATATCTTTTTGTTTTAGCCAGCTAACCCTTAAACTAAGTTTTAAACGTTAAATTAAATACTTTAGTTCATCACGAGCACGTTTATAACTTAATATAAAAGAGTTAAAATTAGATCGACATTAATTACGAGGCGAATACGGGAGATTTATGGTGGAAAGTGAAATGCTAGAAGCTCGATACACCGAACTTCTAGCTGAATTTTATCGGTTGCGAACTGAAAATGAGTGTTTAAAGCAACAAAACCGCGACTTACTGATTGCTCTATCTACGACAGCGGAACACGGCGATTTAGTAGAAGCACAACTTCATACCATGAATGTTAAATTAGAAGCGGAAATCGCCGAACGTGAAAAGGCAGAAGCGATGTTGCAAACTTTGCTTAATATTATCTCCAGAGAAAAGAACGATTTGGAAATAATCGTTCAGACAATTGTCGAACATGGAGATGTAGTAGATACGCAGTGGCAGCAGAAACTTCGGGAAGCAATGTGCTTAGCCGAGCTAGACGGATTAACTCAAGTTGCTAACAGGCGGAAATTCGATCATTATTTGAGCTATCAGTGGAAACAGATGGGGCAGCAGCAAACCCCATTGTCAGTGATTATTTGCGATATTGATTATTTCAAGCAATACAATGATGCCTACGGACATTTAATGGGGGATGCTTGCTTGCAGCAAGTGGCCAAAACACTTCAGTCTATTTTAAAACAGCCGGGAGATTTGTTCGCTCGCTATGGGGGAGAGGAATTTGCGGCTATTTTGCCTCAAACTGAAGAAAAAGCAGCGATCTGCGTGGCGGAAAGAATGCAAAAGGCGATCGCGCAACTGAAAATGCCTCACCCTAGTTCTGCCGTGGCTGCTCATGTTACTTTAAGCATGGGGGTAGCATCGACTATTCCATCGCATCCGCGATCGCCAACTAGCTTGCTAGACCAAGCAGACCAGAGACTATATCTGGCAAAAAGAAAAGGTAGAAATCAAATTATTCATCATTGGAATTGCGATTAGCGATCCTCATCATAAATGGAAACTACTATGAATTTATTTTCACAAGTCCAAGTTTTTGGGGAATTTCTGCCGGAAATTCCTACTAGTAACGAATACCTAACTTTGAATTTTTCCCCGGCTTCGGCGGCTCGCAAGCGTCGCTGGGAACACAACGGGATATCCGCAGATTTTTTAGGCGATTACTTTGCGGCTTTTTTTCCTGGCGATGCAGCTTCAGAAAGCAATATCAATCGCAAAGATACGGTTAAAGCAGTTGTTAGTTATATTGCTAACGAGCTTTTAGAAAATGCCGTAAAATTCAGCGAGCGTTCCGCCAATTTACCAATTAGTATTACGTTGTATCTTTACGAGCATGAAATCATATTCTGCGTCAGCAATTATGCTAGCAAAATGATGGCGGACAAGTATCAGCAATTTATTCAGGAACTACTTAATTCAGATCCAGATGAATTATACACTCGTCAATTGGAAAAAACTGCCTTGGGCAACGGACAATCTAACATGGGATTGTTAACGATGATCAATGATTACGATGCCCGTTTAGGCTGGAAATTCGATTATGTAGACCAACAGCTAGAAATCGTCCAAATTAGCGTACTCGCCCACCTTAATTTGTGAAGTAGAATTTTAATTGCCGACCTTCATCAGACATCTCTAAAAGCAAAAACTGCCAAATAGAACTTTAATTTAAATTAACGTTAATTTGGCGATCGTCCTCTGCCATAATAAAGAAAAAAAAGAGGAGCGTATAGTTGATTATATAGAGTTGCCGGTGGAAAAATTCCCGATCGTCAAAAATGATTTTTCTTCTGTTTAAAGGTGGGAGCAATTAATTTTATACTAATAAAATGATGCTATATGTAAAGGAGTAAAAGACTGGTGGAAATTAAGAGCGAAGATTATCATGTTTGGTATGCCCCGGAGACTTCAACCGTATTTTTTCGGGGATTCTTGCGCCTGGCTGGAATGGAAGAATATCGTCCCGTGATGGATTTGTTGGTAAACGCGCTTGAAAAATCTTCTCAATTTACGATTAATTTAAGGGATTTGGAATTCCTTAACAGTTCCGGGATCAGTATGCTATCGATGTTTGTGATCAAGGTGCGAGAAAAAGGAAATATCCATCTAGTTCTCCAAGGCTCAAACAAAATACTTTGGCAAACTAAATCTTTAAAAAATCTCCAACGTTTAATGCCGGGGTTAAAATTAGATTTTGCTTAGTTCGATATGGGAAACTTAGAGCAGATAACCGATCGCGAAGCCAGTCTTTTAGCGGAGATCGAACGTCTCCGTCAAGAAGTAGCACATCTCAAACAAGCGAACAGCGATTTGGAAATAGCTTTGCTCACTACTATAGAACATGGCGATGTGGTGGAAGCTCAATTGCACGATTCCAATCAACAATTACAAGCAGAAGTCGCCGAACGCCAACTAGCACAAGCAACCTTACAAGAAATTTTAGAAACGGTTTCTCGAGATAAGGCAGATTTAGAAATCGTGCTGCAAGCGACGGCGGAACACGGCGACACCGTGGAATACCAACTCTACACG
>CAZJJR010000178.1:12918-13157 GCA_964546365.1 uncultured bacterium
GCGCCAAAGCGAGGAACTGTTTCGGGCAATTTCCGAGTCCACATCTATTTTAATGATATTGACTCAGCACCATAATGGAGCGATCCCTTATGCTAACTCTATTTCTGGCGAACTACTGGGAATGGATGTGGAAGCCTTAATCGGACAGAAGCTGGATTCATTTTTTGCCGATCGCGATGATTATCAAAAAATTCAAGAGTTACTGACAGCACAAGGGTATGTACGGGATTGGGAAATGC
>CAZJJR010000179.1:0-8682 GCA_964546365.1 uncultured bacterium
CTTTAGTGGCCCTGTCAGCCGCCGCCATGTTAGTGGTATATTTCCTGATGAACAGCTACATGGGCTACTTAGCTCAAATGGCTCAACGCCCTGGTTTGTTTTATTAAAGAAAATTTTTTTTGCCATAGAGATTGACAAGACGCCATAAAATAAGCGATTATAGAAAAGCATCAAATGGGGCTATAGCTCAGTTGGTAGAGTGCCTCAATGGCATTGAAGATGTCAGCGGTTCGAGTCCGCTTAGCTCCATCTAAAAAAAAAGAAGGTTGGGTTCTAGGATGAAACTCAACCTATTTTTTTATGAAACCCGATAAATTTGTTGTTGTATTTCATCCAAACTATTAGCTGTTGATAAACCGGATGCGATCGCCTCCAACAAGCTAACATCAGAAATTGCCGAAGTTTAGCTTAAAATAGCCAGGTAATTTTGAGAAGTTCAAGAAACCCGGTTTTTTAGAAAAACCGGGTTTCTGGCAAAAATCTATTTGTGGACTACTAGGCGAATAGAGAAAAGCTACACTGGTGGGTAATTTCAGGGATTATACTCAAAATTATGTGGGAAGCGGGGATTGCTTGGCTAACTGGATTTATTTTTCAGCAGGTTCTCAAAGAGATAAAATTAGATGAAATTGCCAAAGATGCAGCGAAGGATTGGCTGAAAGATTTCTTCAAAAGTTTACCGGGTGGAATATCTCAAAAGGGATTGGAAATTATTCTGCCGAATGCTACCAAGAAAGCTATTAAACAGTTTTTGGAGTTGGTGCAAGAAGAATTACAGGCGCAGGGTTTGAATAAACAACTGGCGAAAGAATATAGTAAATCGCTGAGTTTATTTTTGAAAGATAAATCGGTACGAGAAATTTTGGGAAGTGCGTTTAAAAAAGATTGTCAGATAATTGATGCTAAAGCATTAGATAAAATTTGGAAAAGCTTAAATTTAACTACGTTACCTGCTGGGTTTGATTGGGAATTAATTGCCAAACGGTATTGCCGAAAGGTGGTGGAAATTCGGCGAGACTCGGATGAATTGCGGGCGATTTTGGATTCGGAAAATTTAGAATCAATTGCCGAAAGTACGGCGGCTTCTACGAAAGCATTGGAATCGATCGCGGGAATTATTCCTAAACTCGATTTAGAACTATATCGAGAAAGCTTACAAGAATTTTACGGCAAACTCAAACTGAACGTTGTTGATATAACAAACGATCAGTATCGCCTGAAATTGTGGAAAATGTTTATTCCGCAAATGGTGCGGGAAGCATTACCTCCTTCGCGCTACGATTTGCCGAAAGAAATTCAGCGCAGGTTATGCGAATCTGGACAAATTGAAGCTGAATTTACTAAGGAAGATTTACATCGCTATCGGGAAAGTTATTTTCAGCAAGCGATTCGATCGGTATTGGAAGTTATCAAAGATCCTAATCATCGTTATGTAGTAATTTTAGGCGATCCGGGTTCTGGAAAATCTACTTTATTACAATATCTCGCTTTGCAGTGGGCAGAGCAACCAACCGAACAGTTACCATTATTAGTAGAGTTGCGGGGATACGCACCCGATCGCGCTGCGCCTACCAGCTTTTTAAAGTTTTTCCACCAGGGAACTCGCACGATCCAAAAGCTAAATCAGGCAGATTTAGATAAACAATTGCGATCGCATGGTGCGTTGGTGATGTTTGATGGGTTGGATGAGGTGATAAATCGCGATCGCCAAGAAGAGGTAATCACGGAAATTATTAGCTTTACTAACGAATACAAAAAAGCGCGAGTGGTGGTAACTTCCCGCATCGTCGGTTATAACCCGGAACCTTTGGGGAATGCGGAGTTTCGTCACTTCACGCTGCAAGATTTGTCACCAGAACAAATCGCAGAATTTATTCAAAAGTGGCACGATCTGGCACTGGAGAAAGATCCAGATAAAGAACTTTTACAAAAGCGGTTGCAAGATGCCATTGATAGTTCTAAAGCTATTGCAGAACTCGCTGGAAATCCCCTGCTGTTGACGATGATGGCAATTCTCAACCGCCGCCAAGAATTGCCGAGAAATCGCTCGGAATTGTATAAGGAAGCGTCAAAGGTGTTGCTGTACGCTTGGGATGTGGATCATAAGAAATTACAAATTTCGCCTGATGCAATTGAAAGTCCAGAAAAACAGGCGATGTTGCGGCAGATTGCTTATGAAATGCAGTCGGGAGAAAAGGGAATTCGGGGAAATATCATCAGTCGAGAAAAGCTGCTGGAAATTATTACCAAGTTTCTCAAGAATCGTGATTTTTCCCAACCTCGCGAGAAAGCACAAATCCTGATTAACCAACTCCGGGAACGCAATTTTATTCTCTGTTATTTGGGTGATGAGTATTACGGTTTCGTTCACCGCACGTTTTTAGAATATTTCTGCGCTTGGGAGTTTGTGGAGAGGTTTGAAAAGCAGCGAACTTTGACGGAGGAGGAGTTAAAAACCGAAGCGTTTGGGAAACATTGGCAGGATGAATCTTGGCATGAGGTGTTGCGGCTGATTTGTGGGATGCTGGCAGAAAAAGTAGCGGGGACGATGATTGAGTATTTGATGAGTCAGAAGGACGAAGATGAGGTTATAAATTTAATTTTGGCGGCTGAATGTTTGGCAGAAGTGAGAAATATCTCTACTATTAAATCAACTTCTGCATTACTGCTGGATGCTTTGAAAAATGCTACCCAGCCAGTTGGGAAAGATGATTATAAAACTGCTGGAAAAGTTATTCATGCGATCGCAACTACCTGGAAAAACGACCCGGATACTTTGCCTTGGCTTAAATCCTGCGTTCAGCCAGATGCGTATTGGAACGTGCGATTTGCAGCAGTGTATGCGATCGCCCAAAATTACAAAGAAGACCCGCAAACCCTACCCCTACTCCAATCCTGCGTTCACTCTGATGCGGATTGGGATGTGCAATATGCAGCAGTTCAGGCGATCGCCCAATATTACAAAGAAGACCCGCAAACCCTACCCTTACTCCAATCCTGCGTTCGGTCTGATGCAAGTTTGGATGTGCTACTTACAGCAGTTCAGGCGATCGCCCAATATTACAAAGAAGACCCGCAAACCCTACCTCTTCTCCAATCCTGCGTTCACTCTGATGCGGATTCGACTGTGCGATGTGCAGCAGTTAAGATGAGCGCCAAATATTACAAAGAAGATCCGCAAACCCTACCCCTACTCCTATCCTGCGTTCAGTCTGATGCGGATTCGAGGGTGCGACGTGAAGCAGTGTATGCGATCGCCAAAAATTGGAGCAATGACCCTGGTATGTTTGAGTTTTTCTACAATTGCGCCATCAACGATCCATTTGAGCGCGAGGAAGATTGGCAAGATAACCCCCGCCAAACTGCTCTTGAAGCAATTCTAAAACATCATCGCAACAATCCCCGGACGCTGGAGTTGTTGCGCGACCGATCCGAAAATGACCCTGATAAGAAATTGCGGGAATTTGCCAAGGAAGAATTGCAGAAAATTGTTTTACAATAGTATCGAATTAACAAATAATTACTGATAGCAATAAGGAGCAGAATAAATTTAAATAATCAAGCTAATCCCGATTGAAATTAAGTAACAAAAACGACCAAACAGGAATTTAATTATGGTTTTGAAAACAGTTGATATCAGCGAAACGAAAATGAGCGTACAAGAATTACTATCTCTAATTAATGAAGAAACGGAGATTGTATTAACTGAAGGCAATAAACCCCTAGCTCGTCTATCACCCATTCTACCATTAATCAACCCCCGCATACCCGGATTGCACCCAGGCGCAATATCAACCAGCGATGATTTCGATGAACCATTACCCGAAGAATTTTGGGCAGGTGGTGTATGAAGTTACTATTTGATACTCATACTTTCGCTTATTAATTACACAAGCAAATGTGGAAAATGCTGTTTTGGTTAGTGGCGATCCAATTATTGCCCAATATCCAGTTCAAATGGCTTGGTAAAAACTTTTATATTGTACAATAGTTTTTGATATGTTTAGATCGTAACTGAGGAAAAAATCGTGCAACCATCATTACACATTAAAACCCATGTTTTACCCGGGAAAAAAATCGAAATTGAGATTCCCGAAGCGGCTATAGGCGATGCTGTCGATGTATTTGTCATTTTGCCAGAAAAACCTAAGCCACCACGTCGTTCTGCGATCGACATCCTTAACGAGTTACCCGGACAGCGCCTATTTAAAACACCTGAAGAAGTTGATAAATATCTTCAAGAGGAGAGAGATTCATGGGATCGCTAAATATTCCCGAATCTAGTCTTGTCTACGTTGACACATCAGTTGTTATCTACAGTGTAGAAAAGTTTCCAAACTACTCACCACTGCTGGAACCATTATGGTTAAGTTTGTCATCTGGTAACATCCAAGTTTTTAGCAGCGAACTAATATTGATGGAAACTTTAGTACTTCCCTTGAGAAACTCCGATAATATTTTAATCAATGCCTATGAACAACTGCTGTTATCATCTGAAATGCAGCTAATTTCTATCAGCCAATCTATCCTCAGAGAAGCTGCCAACCTGAGGGCAACTACCAGCTTAAAAACACCGGATGCAATTCATGCTGCTACAGCTTTAGCTATAAATTCTACGCTATTTTTAACTAACGATAAAGGCTTTCGCAATGTTCCCAATTTGCCAGTTGTTGTACTCAGCGAAGTCCTAAGCGCTTAATTAATAGCAGAATAAGCTTGTGCTTTTATTAAAATCATCAAATGTTCTAGTTGTTCGTACACATCCAATTCTGCGAGCTCTGGTGGAGTTAGGGTTGCTTCTCGATTTTTTGCCAGCAAACTTTGCAGGCGTGTTTGCACTTCGGGTGAAACTATAAACCCAACTATATCCTCTGGAGTTGGACTTTTGATTAAAAAATCAATAACTTCTTGATAAACTGGAATAACATCTGTAAAGTTTTTGTTTTCTTCTGACTCGATCAAGTGAGATATTCCAGAATTTTCTACTAATTGCAAAAGCAATTCTGGTAATTTATCTTGCAGAGGTTCTGGGCGTTTAGCAAGTTCATCAGAAATTTGAATCGTTAATTCAGCCATTGCTTTTTTTGTTGATTTATTTGTTAAATTATAGCCTTATCAATGTGGAATTGCCAATTTAAAATCACATCAAATAATCTCCACAATTCCCCTACCACCATCAATTTTTACCCACATTCCATCGCGCAACAAACGAGTTGCATTGTGAATATCCATTACTGCGGGAATACCATATTCACGGGCTACAATTGCACCATGCGATAATCTGCCGCCTACTTCGGAAATTATCCCACCTGCACGGGCTAACAATGCTGCCCAACCGGAATCGGTGTAAGGTACAACTAATATCGTATCTCGATTAATTTCACCAACATTTTGTAAATTTTGCAGGACTTTTACCCGTCCTTCTGCTTGTCCGGAACTTGCGCCAATTCCTTGGAGAACTCTGGCACCTTCGATAGATTGTTGCGTACCAGTGAGGGAAGTAACCGAGAAATTATTACCGTAGACGACAGGGGGGACAGAGGGTAATTCGTGATGTTGTGCGAATTGCGATCGCCTTTCCCTTATAATCTCCTCAAACCGATTCACCAAACCCGTATCTCCCTCCAAAATCACCCTCTCAATTTCCCAAAATTCCAGAAAAAAGATATCTCCCGCTTCTCTCAATACTCCCGACTCTAACCAGATTTTTTCCAACCCTACAAAAGTCCAGCGCAACTCTGCCAGTAACTTGCTATAAACTTCCGTCACCTTACCTTTTAAATCTAACCGAGATTGTACTAAACGCGCTTTCATACTGGGATTAGTAGGTGGCGTATATTTAGGAGGTAGATTCACTAAAAACTGAGCAAACAATTCTCGCACGGAACTCGGATTTTCTTGCCAAGTTGGTACGGCAATATCCGTTGCGACATCACTCAAATAACCATATTTATTTAAAAAATTATCAAACTGTTCTAAAATCGATCGCCCATCCGGGCTTTCTGCTAAAATCACAAATACATCAGGCGCAAAATCTCGCGTATCTAAAGGATTTATTTGTTCTGGTTGCGGGAATAAAAAACGAGCAGCATCGGCAAGTTCCTGAAGACTTCTCAAACTGGCAACTTCCGGACTTTTACCAGTATCTAATTCTTGATGTTCTACTTTAAATATTGCTTGTCTCAGCGCCAAACTCAGGGGTGCTAAAATACTGTAATAAGTTGCACGCTTAATCAAATTAAGGATAAATTCAATTCTTTCTAAAATCGGTAATAAAGATTTTAGTTTTTCTTGGGAAATAGGAGGACTGAAGTCCTCACTACGAACTGGTTGACTGGATAGTTCGGCTAAACCTGATGCGAAGAAGCGTCGATAATCTCGATTAAAATCTTTTTCCAAACGCAATTCCCGACGCCATAAACGTAGCAAACCAGGTACATTTTGCAAAGTAGAACGAAAAGCTGGTTTGCTAAATTTAGCGCCTCTAGTTAAAAACTCTAAACTTTCCGGCGGTAAACCCATGCGGCGGAAGATTTGTCCCAACAAAGAAGCATTGAAGTAAGCGCGAGAATAGTGCAGAGTTGCCGTTTCATTAAAATCTAATCCTTCTGCTCTTTTCCCTAAAACCAAAGTAAAAAGTTCTCCCCAAACACCACAAGTGAGAGGACGATTAATCGACCAAGTTAAAGGGCGAATTAATCCCGGAATTACTTCTGCGGCAATCTTGCGCGTCCAAATTGGCCATAAAGTAGTAATGGGACGCGACTGCAAAATCCACAAAGTTTGACCATCATAACTCCACTCGATATCTTGAGGAATGCCGTGATAACGCGCTTCTAATTCTCGCGCCAAAATTGCCACTTCTCGAATTAGTGCTTGGGGTACGTCGCCTTCGCCTTCTATTGTGATGGGATGGGGGGAACTTTCTGTTGTTAACAGAACTCGATATTGTTCTGGCGTTACTTTCCCGGAAACGATTTGAGAAGCTGCACCGGGTAATGCTTCAATTACTACAGCGTCCCCATGTCCCACCATCGGATCGCGACTGAAAGCAACGCCGGAAAATGCGCCAAATACTTGTTTTTGAATCAGTACCGCCATTGCTGCTTCTGGAAGATAACGCTGTTGGCGATATTCAATGGCGTTAGGTTGATGGTAAGAAGCTTGACATCGGAGGATTGCTTGTTGCAATGCTTCTCGATTTGTCACGTTTAAGATACTTTCGTATTGTCCCGCAGCAGAAGAGTATTCGGAATCTTCGCCTATAGCAGAAGAACGAACTACTAAAGGTTGTTGTTGGGAAACTGGGAGAGATTCGATCAATGGTGCGGCGTCGTCTCCCGGTAATAGCACCCATCCATCTGGAACGGAGTAACCCCAGCGTTTGAGTTGAGATAAGGTAGTTGCTTTGTGCCCTACTTTCGTTGCATCCAATTCTCGATCGAGGGAAATCATTGCTTTGTCGCCTCTAAAAAAGCGAAACATTTTTTGTGAAGTGCGCTGTCCTTCTTGTGGGGGAAGGTCTAAATCATCGGGTATTCTTTGATAGATCCAACCGATGAGTAATGCTAGTACAATGGCGGCAAATATACGCGGATATTCGTTGGGATGCAATAACGCCAAAATCGCCGGAAATAAGATTAAAACTCCGATTCGTCCGGCTTGTCTTTCCCGCAGAATGGTAAAACTGATTCCTCCGATCAAAAATACCAATGTTGCTACCCGCACGTCATGAACGACAAAACCCCACACCACATTGGTTGTTCCCGCGCCTTTACCCACCCAGTAGCGCCCCATCACTATACCAATTAGACCAATTAACTCCCACTCCGAACCGGGGGGAAAAAATGCACGGGCTAGCATTACCGCCGCAATCCCTTTGCCTGCTTCCGATAATACAGCCAGGATACCGGCTAAGGTTCCGCCGTGGTAAAAAGCAGCTTGCACCCCAATGTTACCAGTGCCGATTTGTCTTAAGTTACGCTTGGTGAGGGCGTAAGTAATCCAAGCAATCAGGGGTAGTCCTCCCAGCAGAGGACAAACTACCAAAATTGTCAGAACTCCCCAAACTTGCGTGATTGTCATGAGTGCAGTTAAGTGCGATCGAATTTTCGATTCAGTTTAATAGTTAAGGTTGCCCAGCAAAAAATGGCTAAAATTTCTGTAACCGACGTAACGGATGTCACTGATATAGTCGATGTAATGTATATAAAGAGACATCCAAAAATTAGCCAGCACTTCCACTTTCTAGAAGCGATCTAAAAGTCAACAACTAGGTAAAGCGAACAGATACTTCTTACTTTACACATAACTTGCGGTTTTACTCAAAGAAACCCCCGTTTTCTATTAGCGAAAAATCCCTCTACGGTAATAATCACGAATTGTTACGTAAAGAAAATACGTTTCTCCTTAAATCATATTATTTATATTTGACGCATCAGACTTGAGGCTGAAATTGTCACTAATTATCAATGATTGATGATTAAAAAATGCTTAAAAACCACTGAATGTTGACAATTCAACATTAACCATTGGGTTAAACCCCGCCCATAAAGCTGGGGTCAATCTAAAATCTAAAATCGATTGACTGACAACTAAGCATATGCGACTAGATAACTACGATCCGGGAGATTATTATGATGAACTATTTATGGGAAAAGGCCAACCTCGGCCACAAGCTAC
>CAZJJR010000179.1:8721-13143 GCA_964546365.1 uncultured bacterium
CCAGAAGAACTCCAGCAACGACAGCAAGTAGCGCAGAAAGCACTGTTCAAATTAGGAGCTACTTTTAATGTATATGGTGATAATCGAGGCACGGAAAGGATCTTTCCTTTTGATGTAATTCCTCGCATTGTTTCTGCTCCAGAATGGGCTACCTTAGAAGCAGGACTAAAGCAGCGCATCTATAGTTTGAACTGCTTTATAGCAGATATCTACGATGCCCAAAAAATCGTTAAAGATGGCGTTATCCCTTTAGATTTAATTAATTCAGCCAAAGGTTTCCTCCAACCTTGCGTTGGTTTAAAACCACCGGGAGGAATTTGGTGTCACATTACCGGCACCGATTTAGTGCGCGATAAAGACGGGCAGTGGTATGTTTTAGAAGATAACCTGCGCTGTCCTTCGGGAATTTCTTATGTTTTGGAAAATCGCCGGGTGATGAAATCTTCCTTCTCGAAATTGTTCGAGACAATGGCGATTCGACCGGTTGATGATTATCCCAGTCACTTGCTAGAAAGTTTGCTGAATTTAACGCCTCACAATTTATCAGATCCGACGGTAGTAGTTCTCACCCCAGGTATTTACAATTCCGCTTACTTTGAACATTCTTTTTTGGCTCAACAAATGGGAGTGGAATTGGTAGAAGGGAAAGATTTGGTAGTAGTCGATGGCTATTTGCAAATGCGGACTACCAAAGGATTGAAACGAGTAGATGTGGTGTATCGCCGCATTGACGATGATTTCATCGATCCCTTAGTTTTTCGCCGGGATTCCATGTTAGGAATACCGGGTTTAACGAATGTTTATCGTGCTGGGAGAGTTGCGATCGCAAATGCACTGGGAACGGGAGTTGCAGATGATAAAGTGATTTACGCTTACGTTCCCGAAATGATTCGCTATTACTTGGGAGAAGAACCGATTTTACAAAACGTTCCTACTTATTTATGTTGGAATGACAAAGACCGAAATTACGTACTGGAAAATTTAGAAAAATTAGTAGTAAAAGCTGCTAATGAATCTGGTGGTTATGGAATGTTAGTAGGTACTTGTTCCACAGCGGAAGAACGAGCGGAGTTTGCTCAACGCATCCAAGCTAATCCCCGTAATTATATCGCTCAACCTACAATTTGTCTATCACGAGTTCCCACAATAGTTGATAGTAGTTTTGAAGGTTGCCACGTGGATCTTCGTCCTTACATTCTCTATGGTAAAGATATTTACGTACATCCAGGTGGTTTAACTCGCGTTGCTTTGAAACGCGGTTCTTTAGTCGTTAATTCTTCCCAAGGTGGCGGCAGTAAAGATACTTGGGTACTAGCTAATTAGTCTTGGTCATTGGTCATCTGTCATTGGTCTTTTATCCATTCCCCACATCATGTTAAGTCGCGTTGCTGATTCAATTTACTGGCTAAATCGGTATGTAGAAAGGGCTGAAAATATTGCCCGATTTATTAATACCAACCTGAATTTAATTTTGGATACTCCTCCTGGAGTGGTTCAACAATGGCAACCTTTGGTTCTAACGACGGGAGATTTATCCTTATTTAAGGAACGGTGTGGAAACGCTACTGCCGAAAACGTGATTCAATTTCTCACTTTTGATAGCGAGTATTCAAATTCTATTTTGTCTTGTTTGCGAATAGCGAGAGAAAATGCTCGCTCGATCCGAGAAGTGATTTCTTCAGAAATGTGGGAACAGATCAACTCTTTTTATTTCATGGTAAAAGATGCGGCGGACGGACAAATTCCATTTGAACCGCAAGACTTTTTTAGTGAAGTGAAAATGGCTAGCCATCTATTTGCCGGAGTGATGGATGCTACCATGACTCATAATGAAGGATGGCATTTCGGTCAAATTGGGAGATATTTGGAAAGAGCAGATAAAACTGCCCGCATTTTAGATGTAAAATATTTTTTGCTTCTGCCTTCCGTCAAAGATGTGGGTAGCACTTTGGATGAATTGCAGTGGATGGCTTTATTGCGATCGGCTAGTGCTTACGAAATGTATCGCAAATGGCAACATCGGATCAATCCTACTGGTATTGCAGAGTTCCTGATTTTAGACCGGGAGTTTCCCAGGTCGATCAGATTTTGTACCATGCAAGCAGAGCGATCGCTTCATCAAATCACCGGTACTCCCGCAGGTACTTGGAGTAACCCCGCCGAACGCGCTTTAGGTCGTTTGCGTGCGGAATTGGACTATTTAACCATTGAAGAAGTGATTCAAACAGGTCTGCACGAATTTCTCGATCAATTATTACAACACATAAATGGAGTTGGCAATAATATCTTTGAAACATTCTTTGCAGCTAAACCAATTAGTTGATTAATTTTAGATTGCGAATAGACAGGTATTATTTGCAATCTAAAATCTAAAATCTAAAATCTAAAATCAGGATGCGCTATCAAATAGTTCACAATACAACTTACACCTACGATCGAGCAGTTGCACTATCACCGCACATCATCAGATTGCGATCGCGTTGTGATGGCTCTCAAAAACTCCACTCTTTTTCCCTCAAAATCGATCCCGAACCGCTCGGTATTTCTGACCTAATTGACTTAGATGGCAATTCCTTAATTAAAATTTGGTTTGAAGGAAACGCAGAACAACTAAAAATCGAAGTAACCTCAGAAGTAGAAACCTATCGAACCAATCCTTTTGATTACCTTTTAGAACCTTGGGCATTAAACCTTCCCATCGATTACCCAACCTCTTTATTATCCCAACTTCAGCCATATTTACAATCTCCATATCCGCCCAAATTAGACCCCTTAGTAGTTGAATTAACTCAAGATATTTGCCATAAAGTTCATCATCAAACTACTAGTTTTCTAAGCGAACTCAATCAACAAATTTACAAAAATTGCCCGCATATTATCCGAGAAAATGGAGACCCTTTTCCAGCCGGCTATACGTGGAAGCATAAATCTGGTTCTTGTCGTGACTTGACAGTGCTATTTATGGAAGCTTGTCGCGCCGTTGGATTAGCCGCCAGATTTGTCAGCGGTTACCAGGAAGGCGACCCCGACAAAAAAGAACGAGAACTCCATGCTTGGGCGGAAGTATACTTACCAGGAGCGGGTTGGCGAGGTTACGATCCTACTCATGGGTTAGCAGTAGCCGATCGTCATATTGCTTTAGTTAGTAGTGCTATACCCAAATATACTGCCCCCATTTCCGGTAATTTTCGCGCACCTGGAAAGCAACTATCAATGGAATTTCACTTATCTATTGAGTCATTGGTCATTAGTCATTAGTCATTTGTTATTTCTTGTTCACCAGTGACCAATGATATCATGTGCCTTTCTATTACCATAGTTTGTAGTGAGGACTGAGGAGTAAAGTTCTCACTACAAACTAATTTTATTAACCGAACATGATATGACCAATGACAAATGACCAACCACCAATTCAATCAATTACGACATCTTCTTGAAATGGTTCTGGATTGTATTCCCATTCAATATCAGGCATTTGCTCGAACGCCTTTTTTACAGAGTCTTCCCACCACTTACGAATTTTAGCTAAATAAGGGTCTCCCAAACGCAATTTCAGCTTATGGCGAATCGTCAGACTGTCGGTTTGATACATCACCATCGTAATTGGTGGGCCAACAGAAATATTCGACTTCATAGTGGAATCGATCGAAAGAATCGCGCATTTAGCGCAAGCTTCCAAAGGAGTATCGAAATTGAGAGTACGATCGAGAATTGGCTTACCGTACTTAGTTTCGCCAATTTGTAAAAAAGGCGTCTCCGGAGTAGCTTGGATAAAGTTACCCTGACTGTAAATCAAATAAAGTCCCGGTTCTTCCCCTTTAATTTGGCCACCTAAAAGAATGCTGCATTTGAAATCAATATTATCTTTAAGCAGCCAAGAACGGTCAATGTCTTGCACTGCCCGGATTTTCCCACCGATATAACGAGCAACTTCATACAAAGTTGGTAAAGTATGCAGGTTTACGTCTTCTCGCGCCTTCAAATCCTTTTGAATTAACGTAAGAACTCCTTGAGTCATCGATAAATTTCCCGAAGTACTCATCAGGATAGCTCGTTCCCCAGGCGCGGAAAAATCAAACAACTTTTGGTAGGTAGAGATATAATCGACTCCCGCATTAGTACGAGAATCAGCAGCCATAACCAATCCAAAGCGAGTAATAATGCCAAGGCAATAAGTCATGTGTAAACACTTGCAAATGGAACTACTTAGATGAAGAATCAGAAGATTCTCCACTAGCATCCCACTCATGATTAGCTCGGACTACATCGGGGAGATTTCGTCTCAATAGATAAAGCCAAGCTAAACCTGTTAATCCCAGGATAATACCCCCGATACTGACCACTTGTGCGATTCGCAGTGGGCCCAGCATCAAGCTATCAGTTCTCAATCCTTCAATCCAAAATCGACCGCTGCTGTAACCA
>CAZJJR010000180.1:0-13121 GCA_964546365.1 uncultured bacterium
TTGTTAATCCCATTTACCAAAAACTTAAGTACTGTAAACAGTCGTAAATTTAAGTAAACAGGTATTCCCTCTTCAGAAATGCCGTGTTAATTTTAAATCAGATACCAAAAGAACAAACCAAAAGGGTTCCGACCAGGTATCTCCCGTACAGAACCCAGTTGCAGTGAAAAGAAAAGGCATAAAGCTTAAGTGGCACACGCTCGAAATTGTCAGTAGAGCAAGGCCAAACCAAGAGTCTGGTAAGACAATCAAAAATGCTGAGGCCGTGAAATAGAAACTGCAATAACCTGTCCACCTTAGTAAGTTACAGTTCATTCTTTTTCGTTAGTTTCTGACGATCGACACTTGAAAAATTTAACAATTCCGAACTAGTGTGCTTAGTCGCGTTGGCTGAGCACACTAAGTTTTTTGGGGGAATGTGAGAATCGGGTATAAATTTGGTATAACTACCTGTAAGTAGCAATACAACATAAATATGCAGCAACAACGGCATTAGTTTCCGCAGGCTATTTTTTCTGTCTTGCCTCGATAAGTAAATTGACTATGCCCAGGAAACGCAGTAACGGTATAAAAGCTAAAATTAGATACACCGATACCGCGATCGCCAATTACTTCTAAAGTAAATTGCCCATGATAACCCGAACTAACTTCCTCCCCCTGAACATAGTTGAAACCTCTAGTCGGTGCCACATATTTCACGTTGCCTACTCTATTGATAATTGACGGGCAAGTTTTGATTTTATTTACAATTTCCGAGTATCCCCTAAATTCTTTTTCTGCCCATTGCTGTCGAACAACAGGGGAAGCTGTTAAACCAGGAAAGCTGCTGTTGTGAAGCCAGATAAAAGTTAAGGTAAGTAGGAACGGAATAAATGTTCTAGATAAAAAAACTATGGGCTGAAAATTAGATTTAATTCGGGGAAATTGACAAGCGATACGCACTCCCAAAACAGATAGTAAAAACAACCAAGGATTAAAGGTTACAAAGATACGCAGTTCCAAAACAGATAGTAAAAACCACCAAGGATTAGACTTTACAAAAAACTCTACAAAGGCAAAAGGATTTCGAGTGAATAAAGCTAGGGCAGCTAACGCTCCGATAATGCCACCTACCACCAGAAATGAGGGTTCAATATCAATATCTGATTCCTGAGAAGGCATCTGTAGGAACACAAATGCCGTCGTGTAGATACCAAAAACATATAGCGCTAAAATTTTAATGGACTCTAAGTAAAGCCAGTAGAGATTCGGTAGTTCACGATAGTTGAGGAAATAAGCCTTGACTGGAGTAAATACTCCAATATATATAGCTAGGAATCCTCCCAACACCGCCAAGATCGAAATAGCATTCTTTCTCACGTACAAACACTCCCTTGAACAAATACTTTTCTGAATACACGTGTATTCTAATGTTTTACAGAAACTTTGCTACCAAAATAGTAAACCTAACAGAGCTTAAGCCAACTAGTAGTACTTCCCCTTGCACTTTCCACCAAAGAAACGCAAGTACCTTGAAAACGCTGTAACGAAATAACCCGAAGGGAAAGGAAGCAAGCAGCGAACTATATGTTGAGTATCGGTTAAACTATAGTGTTTTCAAATAGTTCGTCAACAGCCAAATTGCTGAAACTTTTCTAACATAAGGTCTTTTAATTCTCAACGAGAATACTATAACTGCCATCCGATCCACAATACACCATTGCACCCCTCGATAGAGAATTTATGCTGGTTTTGCGAGTTGAGCGATTTGCATCAAAAGGTAATATGAGTAGCAGTAATCCCTTCAGCATCGCTACATAATAAAATTAATATTGCAATATCTTCTATTCGCAAAATTTGCCATTTTAATAGCATTAGCTCCTAGACAGAAAACCAAAATGATCGACATTGACGGCTACCAAATTCTCGCTCAAATCTATGAAAGTGCCAACTCGGAAGTTTATCGCGCCATTCGCGAGACTGATGGCCAAAAAATCATCCTCAAAGTCCTCAAACAAGATTACCCTACACCAGCCGAACTCACTCGCTACAAACAAGAATACGAACTCACGCGCAGCCTTAATCAAGAGGGTGTAGTTAAAGCTTATGGTTTAGAGAAATATCAAAATAGTTTAGTGATGTTTCTGGAAGATTTTGGCGGTGAATCCTTGAAAATCTTAATAGAAAACCATCAGTTCAGTTTAGAAGAATTTCTTTCAATTGCTATTAAAATTGCCACGAGTTTAGGACAAATTCATTTTGCTAATATTATCCATAAAGATATCAATCCTGCCAATATTGTACTTAATCGGGAAACCCAACAATTAAAAATTATCGATCTCGGCATTTCTACGCGGTTAACCAGAGAAGATCCCACACTCAAAAACCCCAACGGATTAGAAGGAACTTTACCTTATATTTCCCCCGAACAAACCGGACGAATGAACCGGAGTTTAGATTATCGCACCGACTTTTATTCCTTAGGCATCACGTTGTACGAACTGTTAACCGGACAACTGCCCTTTGCAACAGACGATGATTTGGAATTAGTTCATTGTCATATTGCCAAACAACCTTTATCACCTTCAGAGATTAATTCATTAATTCCGCCTGTCCTCGCCAATATCGTGATGAAATTAATGGCGAAAAATGCCGAAGATAGGTATCAAAGCGCTTGGGGATTAAAAGCGGATTTAGAAAATTGTTTAAAAAAATTCCAATCTACGGGAAATATAGAAAATTTTACCTTAGCGACTCACGATATTTCCGACCGATTTCACATTCCTCAGAAATTATACGGAAGAGAAGCAGAAGTTGAAGCTCTATTAACAGCTTTTGAACGAGTAGCCAACTCAGAAATATCTCAAATCGAAATGATGTTAGTCGCTGGTTATTCTGGCATTGGGAAATCATCTCTAGTAGCGGAAATTCACAAACCCAATACCAGACTGAGGGGCTATTTTACTGAGGGGAAATTTGATCAATTTCAAAAGAGTATTCCTTACTCCGCTGTCGTCAATGCCTTTAAGGGATTAGTGCGGCAATTATTAACCGAAAGCGAAGCCCAGTTAGAACAATGGCGAGCAAAAATTAGCCGTGCTTTTGGAGTCAATGGTCAAGTGATTATTGATGTAATTCCCGAAGTAGAATTAATTGTCGGTAAACAGCCCCCCGTGCCAGAATTAGGGGCAAGCGAATCACAAAATCGCTTTAATATTGTGTTTGGTAATTTCATCCGCGCCTTCTGTACGAAAGAGCATCCATTAGTCATATTTCTAGATGATTTGCAGTGGGCAGACTCCGCGACGCTCAAGTTAATTGAACTGATGATGACAGATACAGATATGGGATATCTGTTTTTAATTGGAGCTTATCGGGATAATGAAGTTAGCCCCAGCCATCCCTTGATGATAACAGTAAATAGATTGCTCAAAGCAGGAGCAACGATTAATTCGATTACTTTAGTTCCTTTAGGATTAGAAAATATTAGCCAACTTATTGCCCATACATTATATAGCGAGCTTGATTCAGTAAAACCATTAGCAGAATTATTGGTAAAGAAAACTCAAGGAAATCCATTTTTTGTCAATCAATTTCTGAAAACTCTGCACGCGGAAAACCTCATAACATTTGATTTTTCACGTCAGCGATGGCAGTGGAATATTGCCCAAATTGAAGCACAAAATATTACTGATAATGTGGTAGACTTGATGATCGGCAAGTTGAAGAAACTGCCAGAACTCACCCAAGAAGTTTTACGTTTAGCTGCTTGTATTGGTGCTTCTTTTTCTTTAAGCACTCTGGGAATAGTGAGTGAAAAACCCAAAGAGGTAATTTTTTCCGACTTAGTTATAGCCGTTCAAACTGGATTTATTTTGCCAACATCTGAGTTAGATGAAAACCTGTTAATTCAAGATTATAAATTTCTCCACGACCGAGTACAACAAGCTGCTTATACTTTGATTGCTGATTCGGATAAAAAAGGAGTTCACTTAAAAATTGGGCGCTTATTACAACTGAATATGTCTGAAACAGAACAAGAGGCCAAAATTTTCGATCTCGTTGAACATTTTAATATGGGATGCGAGTTAATTACCCATCAACCCGAAAAAACAGCTTTAGCTAAATTTAATTTAATTGCTGCTCGCAAAGCTAAAGATTCAACGGCGTATTTGGCAGCACGAGAATATTTGGAAGTCGGACTTTCGTTATTAAGTAATGATGGTTGGGAATCGGAATATCAATTAAATCTAGACCTTTACAAAGAAAAAGCGGAAATTGAGTATTTAAACGGTAACTTCGAGCAAGCTGAAAAATTAATTTATTTGACGATCGACAAATGTAAAACTAACTTAGAAAAAGCGGAAATTTATAATATTTTAATCGTGATGTTAACCATGATGGCTAAATATGAACAAGCTATTACTGCGGCTCGCCAAGCTTTAAGTTTATTCGGGATTGAGTTAACCGATCGCGATTTCACCAATGGTTTACAAAGAGAATTAGCGGAAGTGCAAAAACTCTGGCAACCCGGTCAAATTAACGCCCTGCTAGAGCAACCCGAAATGACCGATCCGGAAATGAGAGCGGCTCTCAATTTATTAGTGAGCGTCGATCCAGCCGCTTACTTTATTAACGGCGAACTTTATGGAATTATTGCCGCTAAAATGGCTTCTCTTTCCATTCAATATGGCCCGATCGCATCTTCAGCTAAAGGTTATGCCAGTTATGGAATTATCTTAAGTTCAGTTTTACAGGAATATCAATCAGGCTATGAATTTGCTCGTTTAGGTTTAAATATTTCGGATCGCTTTAATGACTCATCCATGAAAGCGAAAGCTGCTAATAACTTGGCTAATCACGTTCAACATTGGGTTCGTCCCATCAAAGAAGCTGAACCCATTAATAACGAAGGCTATCAGGCAGGTTTAGAATCAGGTGAATTACAATTTGCTGGCTATCTTGCCTTCCATAAAATACTTAACTTTTTTGTTTCCGGGAAAAGCTTTAGTGAAATTTTAGCCATCCTTGATGACTATTTAAAATTTACTTTAAAAATCAAAAACTTATTAGCTTATCATACTATCATTGCCTGTCAAATCCCCCTTTATAATTTAAGTGGTTTGAGTTCTAATTCTCAAGAATTTGCCACCGAATCGATCGACGAAGTTGATTATATCGAAGATTGCCAAAGGAATCAAAACTTTTTTGCCCTCTGTCACTACTTAACTTATAAAGCCCAAGTACTTTATTTATATGGAAATTATCGAGAAGCGCTTAATTGCCTCCAAGAAGCTCAAACCATGTTCTCTGCCGTGCAGGGAATGATTATCAGTGCTGTTAACAATTTCTATACCTCTTTAGTATTAGCCGCTCTTTATCCAACTGTTAACGAATTCGAGAAACTTAATTATCAAAAACAAATTGAAATTAATCAACAACAGATGAAGATTTGGGCAGATAACTGTCCGGAAAACTTTCTACACGAATACCTATTAGTACAGGCGGAAATGGCTCGTATTTCGGGTCAAGAAATGGCAGCACTAGATTTGTACGATCGCGCCATCGCTTCGGCTCAAATCAATGAATATATTCAGGTAGAAGCTTTAGGTAACGAACTAGCGGCTAAATTTTGGTTAGAGAAAGGGAAGGAAGACATTGCCAAACTTTATCTAAAAAAAGCCCACTATGCTTACCAATTTTGGGGGGCTAAACGCAAAGTAAAAGATTTGGAGCAGAAATATCCGCAGTTATTGTTGGAAAAATCAGTTAAGAAAACCACTCATCGCTCAACATTTACTAGCTCAGTTACTTCAACAAGTGGAGGAAATTCTCATATTGATTTGACTACAGTTATCAAAGCATCTCAGGTTTTAGCAGGTGAAATTGCTATTGACAAGTTGTTAGCCAAGTTAATGAGAATTGTATTGGAAAACAGCGGAGCACAAAAAGGATTACTGATTCTATCTAACAATGGAAAATTAACCATTGAAGCTACAGGAGAGGTTACTCAAGAAACCGTACAAGTTTTACAATCTTTGGTGATAGAGAACTACGAAAATTTGCCTGTGGGAATAGTTAAGTATGTCGCCAGAACTCGCGAAGATGTAGTTTTATCAGATGCCACAAACGAGAAAGTTTTTATCAACGAACCTTATATTATCAAAAATCAACCCAAGTCAATTTTATGCGCTCCCATTATTAATCAAGGTAAACTCATTGGCATTCTTTACCTAGAAAATAATTTGACAACGGGAGCGTTTACTAGGGAGCGCCTCGAAATTCTCAAACTGATCTCTTCTCAGGCAGCAATTTCGATTGAAAATGCTTTGCTTTATCAAACCTTAGAAAATAAAGTGATCGAACGCACTGCCCAATTAGCCGCAGCCAATCAAGAAATTAATATCCTTAATAAAAAATTGAAAGCAGAAAATTTGCGCCTCAGTGCGGAGTTAAATGTGGCGAAAAAATTACAAGAAATGGTGTTACCAAAACCCGCAGAATTAGCAATGATTCCCGGTTTGGAAATTGCCGGATATATGGAACCTGCTGATGAAGTTGGGGGCGATTATTATGACGTTTTATCGAGCGAGCATGGGGTCAAGATTGCGATCGGTGATGTGACGGGACACGGATTAGAAAGTGGTGTATTAATGCTGATGGCACAAACAGCAGTGCGAACGCTTCAGAAAGTGAATGAAACCGATCGCGTTCGCTTTTTAGATATTGTTAATCAAACCTTATATGATAATTTGCAACGAATGAAGTCGGATAAAAATATGACGTTAGCAATTTTAGATTATGCTGACAGTGTGGTAACATTAAGCGGACAGCATGAAGAAATGATTATTGTGCGAGCCGATGGAATGGTGGAAAAAATCGATACTATTGACTTAGGATTTCCCATCGGTTTGGATGCAAATATAGCTGGTTTTATTGACCAGACAACGGTTAAATTAAATAGTCAAGATGTCGTAATTTTATATAGTGATGGAGTTACTGAAGCCGAGAATGTCAATAAACAGCTATATGGGTTAGAAAAACTCTGTCAAATCGTGGTAGAAAATCGCCAACTTTCTGCCGAAGAAATTCGTCAATCCGTTATTGAAGATATTCGTCAATTTATTGGCAACCACAAGGTATTTGATGATATTACATTAGTAGTTTTAAAACAAAAATGATCGGGCTTGGCGGTTGAAACCACTACTACACAAACGAAGTCCGCCTACGCGGACTAAAGATTAAAAGGAGGATTTAAGTTGGATTTGGTATGAGAGTAAATTCAGGAGTCAGAATTCTGACTCCTAAATCTAATTAATTTCTGGCACTAAAATACTTCCCCGATTACCTGCATCATTGTAACGTTGCAGAACATCTTGCGCGATCGCATTTCCCCTTCCACTTTCTACCAACGCAACGCCAGCACCCCCAAAACCAGCACCAGTTAACCTCGCGCCGAATACCCCAGGCGTTTCTTGCAACATCGCCACCAACTTATCCAATGCAGGTACGGAAACCTCGTAATCATCTCGCAAACTAGCGTGGGAAGCATTCATCAATTCCCCAAAATGCTGCGGCGAAACACCTTCCAAAGCTTCCAAAACTCGGTTATTTTCCGTTACCACATGACGGGCTCGACGACGCAACGGTTCTGGTAACTCTTCCACCGTATCCCGATCGACAACATCTCGCAAACTTTTCACTTGCAACAAATGTGCGGCTTCTTCGCATTCCGCACGCCTTTGGTTATATCCGCTACTTGCCAGCGTCCGGGGTACGCCGCTATCCATCACCACAATTTCCGCATTATTAGGGAAAGGCAACAAGCGACGGACTAAAGTACGGGTATCCAAAAATAGCATATGTTCGGTATCTGCTAAACTGGATGCCATCTGATCCATGATGCCGCATTGCACCCCAGCATAAAGGATTTCTGCTTGTTGTGCGAGTTGGGCGATTTGGATATCATCGAAAGGCAGATCGAGCAGCGATCGCAATCCTCTCAACATCGCCACTTCCAACGCCGCACTGCTAGACAAACCAGAACCGATCGGCACCGAAGATTTAACATATACATTCAGCGGCGGTATTTCATATCCTTCTCTTTCCACAACGTGCAAACAACCAAAAATATAACTAGCAAAACCGGAAGGAGTAATATTTTTATCTAAAATCGTTACCCTTTCATCTAAATTTTCCGAATACAAGTGATGCCGCTCGTCATTGCTTAAAGTCAATTGTACGATCGTGTGTTGGGGAATCGCCGTCGGCAAAACAAACCCATCATTATAATCAGTATGTTCCCCCAGCAAATTAACCCTACCGGGCGCTACAGCTTCTATTTCCGGTAACTTGTGAAATACTTCTTGGAAATTTTTCATGTTTTTTTTGCCAAATTAAGTTAAGTATCATGTCTGCACGTCAAATTCCTCCGGATCGATTCCCCAATTCACCCATGCAATAGCTTCCCGGGCTGACTTCATATCAGGAGGAACCCGCAATAGATGAGTAAAACCCGTACTGGGACAACTCATTTTTAACAAATAAATTGGTTCGATATCAACCTCTGTATCGATTTTTAATAGAGTATATTCTCGAAAACAATCTAACTCAGCCACTGCTAATTCTTGACTAATTCGGTAATAACCAATAACCTGAATTAATACCCGACGCAATTCTGCATTCTCCTCTTCCAACAACCACTTAGCTTGCCATTGTTGCGGGTGTAACTTCCCGTATTTTTCCGGCAATCTTACCCCGTGATAAGCGTATAAGCTATAACCATCTGCAAACTGAATAGCTGGGCTTCCTTCGGCGTGGAGACGATATTCATTATCGAAAGAGAGAATGCGAGGACGATCGCAAACTATGCAAAACTTTTCAAAAGCAAAAATCCATCCACACTCCTTGACCAATAATTGAAAAATTTCCCACTTTTTTCGATTATTCTCTTCTACCAATTCCACATCATAATTACCTCGAAAAGACAATTTAAATTTCGCTGCTTCCACCGGATACAAAACACAATTTAAAACAGCAGTACAAAAATCATAAAAAGCTCCCATCCCTACCCACATTTGCGTATTAGCACACTGGGTATCAGCCCCTAGCATATTCCACCAAAACCCGTCCCATAGTAAATATCCCAGTTCATCCCAAAGTTGATTTTTAAGCAACTGATATCTAATTCTTGATGACAGTTCATGATACAACCTAATCCTCAAATGCTCCTCTAACTGACCTTCAAAATTAAAAAATAGTTGTTCTCCTAAACTAGGTATAAACTCATCATTGATTTGGTCTAACCATTCTTCCTCGTTAACTACTTCTGTTAGCCAATTTCTTTTTAGACAATTCGACAAGCCTGCATACGGGCTACTATAAAAAAAGATTTCCGGTTCTGGTAAATCGATCGAAGCATAAGCAGCTTTTACTGCTGATGCCGCTTTTTCTCGATCGATAGGTTCCGTTGACAACGCCATTTTCATCCACTTTTCTCGATAAAATGGCAGCAGCGCTTCTTGCTCGGAAGTTAAATCTTTAATTTTTTTATTTAATCTTTTCATAACCCTATTTTAACCCTATTCAAAAAATCAAAAATCAGCATCAATTCACTTACTTTATATTGCAAATCTTTCCCCCTGCCCCTGCCAAATTTTATGTGTTTAAATAAACTGGTAAAAATGATTGACGAGTCCTCATTAAATTAGTAGTAAAAAATTACTTTTTCCATTCATCTCAAGCTCCGTGTCACCAATTCTTTCTAACTTTTATAATCAAATACAAAAATATTAAATCTCTCTTACTTTTAGCTTTTAACCTAAAAATTTACCCCCACTGCTTGCAACTCCTTTGCCTTTTCTTCTGGCAGCGTCTCATTAACAAACATACCTGCTGCTAACTCCGTTCCCGCTAAATAATTCAAATGGTCTCGATCGCGATAAGGTGGATAAATTTGCGCGTGTAAATGCCATTCCGGGTGAGCATTTCCATCAGTAGGTGCGGGATACCATGCCATTAAATAAGGAAAAGGACGATTCCACAAACCATCATATTTCAGAAGTACGGTTTTTAATGCTTTCGCCAGTCCCCGCCGTTGTCTTTCCGCAAGATGATGGAAACTAGCAACTTGTTGAATTGGTGCGACCCAAACTTCATAAGGATAACGGGCGCAGGCGGGGACAAATGCCACTACTTCTTCATCTAAATAAATTATTCGCTGCTTATCTGCAATCTCTTCTTTAATCATGTCTTGCAACAATCCCCGACGGTAGTGCAAATAATACGTCCGCTGACAATAAAACATCCGCGCCGGCACCTGAGGTAGAAAAGGATAAGCGTAAATTTGGCCGTGGGGATGTAATAAGGTTACGCCCATTTCTATACCCTTATTTTCAAACGGTAATACATACTGAATTTGGGGAATTTTACCCAACAAGCAAATTCTATCTGCCCAAACTTGCAAGATTAATTCCAGATGGTTTAATTCTAAATCACCCAAAGAGACAGCGGGATTTTGAGTAAAAACTATCACTTCACAAGCACCATTTGCTGGCAGCGTTTCCACAATAGATTCAGGTGGTTTGCCTGCGGTAAGGGTCATACTAGGAAAACGGTTATCAAAAACCGCTACATCATATCGCCCTGCGGGTAGTTCAGTCGAAAATTCTAAATCTTTAGTGGGTGCCATTCGGTTATATTCTTCAGGAGGCATGAAGGTGCGTTGCTGACGGTAACTAGCATAAGCAACCCATTCTCCTCTGAGAGGATGCCAGCGTAGATGTGGATTTGCCTGAATTGGTTGGTCGCTGGGACTGGGGGCGATCGTACCCTCTTCAATTGGGTATCTGCTGTATAAAGTGATTTTTCGACCGTCCGATTTGAATAAAGTTTGGGAATACATCTTTCCTGGCGACAATCCGGCTGTTACTTTGTCAGTATAGCGATCGCTCTTTCTGCCTGCGCCTACCTAGAGTAGAGTCGCCACAGTGCAACTGCTTCTTTGCAAAGTCGATACAAATTGCACTCTCTTCACGAAATCTGCACCTCTACTAGATAAGCTTTCTTTAAACCCTTTAAAATACTCCCGTTAACTAAAAAATGGATAAAATCTCGGTATTAACTACCAGAGTAGCTGAGAAATCTTTGTCACAAATTAACTTGAGCGATACTGATTTGTGCCACCTTAACCTCAGTAGCTTCGATTTGAGAGAAGTCAACTTTACTAACACCGCGCTGATGGAAGTTGATTTTCGCAAAGCAAATCTCAGCGGTGCTTGCTTGAATTATACCGATTTAAGTTTTGCCAATCTTTCACAAGCTAATCTCAGTAAAACTAGTTGCCTTCAAGCAAATTTTTGTAAAGCCAATTTAAGTGAGGCTAATTTAATGCAGGCTAACTTGTGCGGTGCTTCTTTATGGAGCGCTACGTTATCTAAAGCCAGCTTATGGGCTACTTCTCTATGCGAAGCAGATTTGAGCGAAGCCGATTTGCGAGCCACTCTTTTAGTGGAAGCGTCCCTAATTGAAGCCAATCTTTTTTCTGCTAATCTCAGCGGCGCAAAATTATGGGGAGTAAAGCTAGGAGAAGCTAATTTAACTCAAGCTAACTTGACTGGTGCAGATTTGAAGTGGGCTAATTTAACCGGCGCAGACTTATCAGAGGCAGATTTACGAGATGCCAACTTAGCTCATGCTAATCTTACAGGTGTCAAACTATATAAAACCATCATGCCTGATGGAAATATTTACTCAACCCCATCAGTAAATACAGGATTGCTCGATCGAGTGGTTTATTGCTTTTAGCTAGTTGACAAATCACCAGCTTTCCGCTTCAATCGTGGATATTTATGATGGCTCCAGTAGCACGACGACTTTAGATTGCTGGGGAAGAACCAAAAATTCTTCCCTATTTTTATTTGAGCAATAAGATAACAAAAGGGTAGAGGTAAGTTAATCCTCATATCCTCTACCTTCTTTGGCACCAGAGATCGGTGCTTGCTATAAAATACGATCGCTATTTTTTAATTAACATAGCGCTACCCATAACTTCATCTAAGCTACCAAAAGTTGGAAAAATTTGATCCAACCCTGTTAGTTCAAATAACATTCTGACTTGTGAGTTCAGCGAGCATATAAAAAGCTGGCAACCAGCCGAACGCACCAGTCTGAATGCTTCTACTACCGCCATTAAACCTGCGCTGGTAATCGAAGATATATTTTTAAAATCCAGCAAAATTACATGGACTCCCGCCTTTACCACTTCTTCAATTTCTTGATGAAATTGAGTAATTTTGCTGTTGTCTAAAACATCGGGATATTGAATAATTTTAAATGTGTGATTCACTTGCCAACTCCTTTAAACTCTTAAGGTCTAATTTTGCTATTGTCAATAGTTGCTTGATGACTTTAGCAATTGCGATCGCGGATCTAACACAGCCAAAAGAAATAAAAGCAGAATAAAATGCCCTGCTTTACTTGAGGCTAGTTATGTAGGTTAAATTCCTAACCTTGCCTTTTTTTAAAATTTAACAATCGAATTTTATCTAACCCTCTATCTAGGGAATAGGTTTCTACATATAAGTCATTTTGGTATTAAGCTTTACCTGAGTTTAAGTATTTCCATAACGAATGATATAGTATTTAACAAATATTTTTTGTATTACAGAACACAAACATTCTTAACTTACACTTATTCTTTAGATAGATAAGCGGGAATTTTCTCTTGATAAAACTTTAGCTAAACAATAAAGGTGACTTTGATAAGTAAAGCTAAAGAAAGTCGCAGCTAGATCGGCTCAACCAGCATAGAGGAATAATGGTATGTTAGTTTAATAGCCGATCGAAAGCCCTAAATTACCAAGTTAAGTAACCCAAAAAAAGCTGAAAGCTCAGTAGTTGCGATCGCAATTCAGTCTCAATCTAACAATATACCTAGAAATGATTCACTAAAACGGCGAGTCCCTATCGATTTCTATACTGAAGTTAGAGGATGGAATATTATAGCCAGTACCAGGAGTCTTTTGGATATATTCTTTAATGGTATCTAGATCTATATAATGATCTGCCACATTCAGCAAGCTTTCACTAGTCATCGAACGCAAACCAACCACTTCAACCCTTACCCCTCGATAACTAACTAC
>CAZJJR010000181.1:0-13102 GCA_964546365.1 uncultured bacterium
GGTGGTATGGCCGTTAGTCCCGGAGATGGCCAAAATGGGGATGCGAGAGGGAGTACCGGGGGGAAACAGCATATCTAACACCGGGGCTGCTACGTTCCTGGCAATACCTTTGCTGGGGGCAACGTGCATCCGGAATCCCGGTGCGGCATTGACTTCTACGATTACCCCATCGACTTCTCTTAACGGTTTGGTAATATCTGGGGTGACTACATCGATGCCGGCAATATCCAAACCGATAATTTTGGCTACCCGTTGCGCCAGCCAAATGTTTTCCGGATGGATATCATCGGTACGGTCTACGGCGATCCCACCAGTACTGAGGTTGGCAGTAGCTCGCAGGTAACAAATTTCTCCTGGTGGCAATACGGTTTCCAGAGTATAACCTTGCCGCTCTAATAATTGCCAGCTAGTGCGATCGAGAGTTATTTTGGTGAGGACGTTATCGTGTCCGTCACCCCGATTCGGGTCTTGGTTGGTGAGGTCGATCAGTTGTTGGATGGTAGAGTTGCCATCTCCTACTACGTGGGCTGGTACTCGTTCTGATACCGCTACAACTTTGCCGTTGACTACTAATACCCGGTGGTCTCGCCCTTGGTAATACCGTTCGACGATGACGGATTTGGAAACTTCTTTGGCAGCGTCGTAAGCTTGTTCTGCTAGTTCCCAAGTCGTAATGTTAATGGTGATCCCCCTACCGTGATTGCCATCTAGTGGTTTAATTACGATCGGATAACCACCGACATCTTTAATAGCGTCTTCTAATTCGTCCAAGTAATTGATTACAGTGCCGCGAGGAACTGGCACTCCGGATTCCCGCAGAATTTGTTTAGTGCTTTCTTTATCTGAGGCTAATTCTACGCCTAAAATGCCCGTGTACTCGGAAAGAGTTGCTTGCATCCGCTTGTGGTATATTCCATAGCCAAACTGTACTAGGGCGCGAGCGCTCAAAGACATCCAGGGTATTCCCCGTGCCTCTGCTTCCTTGACAATTGTCTCGGTACTAGGGCCTAAAGCAGAATCAGCACATAATTCTCGTAAGTCTTGTAAATCTTGTGCTAATTCTCCTGCTGGATACGTACCCGTGTCTGCAATACTTTGGCATAGGCGCACTGCTGCTCTAGCTGCATAGCGACCAGCTTGTTCGTCTTGGTATTCTATTACTACTTGGTAGGTACCGGGAGTATTGGTTTCGCGGGTACGACCGAATCCTACTTCCATCCCTGCGAGTTCTTGCAGTTCGAGGGCTACGTGCTCGATTACGTGCCCCATCATCGTCCCTTCTCGCACCCGACTTAAAAACCCGCCTCGGCAGCCAGGGGAGCAAAAGTGTTCTTCTAAACTTGGCAATACTTGTATTAATCCCTCGTAGAAGCCCGGAATTTGATTGCTCGGTCGTTCGGCTAGCTCCTCTAAATCGAGGCGCATGACGACCAGTTTGTGGCGTCTGATGCTCCAGTAGTTAGGGCCGCGTAAAGTCTGGATTTTAAGAATTTTCATGACATTATCCGAGGGTCATTGGGCAGCAAGGAACCAATTTCAACGCAATTATCTAGTTTCGATCTGGAAAGGGTGATTAAACTGTTCATTAGGAACATTTTTATCTGTGAGTAGGTGGCATCCCATCCATCCAGAGAAGAGATTTAGCCATCAATGTTAAAAATACTACAAAGGTTGTAGAGATAAGCATTTGTCAGGAAAGATGAATAATTGTCATTGGTCATTTCTAATTTAGGATCGACCAATGACGTAACGATTATTGTGCATTAGCGGCAACTGGAAGGATTTTTCGCTCGCGCATATCATAGCGATCGCCGTAGCTGAGAATGTGTACTCTCAGGTTGCAAATACTGATCGGGTCGGTAGCGGCTACGCAAGAGTGATTAGTATAATTCATATCTCCCGGATCGATGATCGTGACCGTTCCCCTGCCCATCACTTGGATGATTCCATCACCTTCAAACATGGCACAAGTGTCTTCGTCGATGCCGATGCCCAAGCGGTCTGGATGGGCGGCGATCGCGCTCATCAACCGAGCCATCCGGTTGCGGTTGTGAAAGTGTTGGTCTACGATCACTTCTGGTATAATTGCCAACCCCGTAGCCATATCTACCAGCGATCGATTGGGGCATTCCCCACTACCGCCCCCAGCAATCATGTGATGGCCCATAACTGCGGCTCCGGCACTGGTACCGGCTAAGGTTATTTGGCCCAGTTGTACCCGCAGGCGTAATTTTTCCATCAATGAGGTATCTGCTAGCAGTCCGCATAGCCGCAGTTGATCCCCACCGGTCATGAATACACCAGTACAAATTTCTAAGTATTCGTGGATGGCGGGGTCGTTACACTGATCGCGATCGCGTATATCTAGTATCTCGATCCGCTTGGCACCCATTTCGGAAAAGATGCTGCGATATCGTTCGCCGATAATGGCTGGTTCGCGGGAAGCAGATGGTACGATCGCAATTTGTGCATCTGTTCCACCAGAGCGATTAAAAAAAGTGTGCAGAATCTCGCGTCCGTGTACTTTATCTTCTGCACCGCCAATCACCATGATGGCTGTTTTGATCGGTTGGGGTTTCCTGGGTTCCAAGGCTTGGTATTCTAATTGCAGCATAGTGTTGCTCTCTCCTGAGGTAGGGCAGGCATCTAGAAAAATGCCTTATAAATGCTCCAGTCACCCCTGTTAGTCACCACTCAGGACTGTTGGTTATCATTCTGGAGCGTAACCATTAACGCATAATGCCAGATTATTAAACAGATTATTAAACAATTATTAGAAATTTAGCTATTAATTTAACAGATTTTGGTGTCATGGTTGACTGGACGTTCTCAGTATACGGGTTTTTCGGGTATCGGAGATTGGGCATGGAAAGGCGGATTCGCAAGTATGATGGCGATCGATTCGGATTTTGCGATCGCCTTATGTACGGAATAGCCAACAAAATGAGAAAAGACGGTGAAAATAGAAAAGCTCCCTTACATCAAGCTTTTGGCTTTGTACTTCTTTTACCGATCTCGTAAGTCCTATTTCTGTTGAAAAGTCGTGCGATTTGATATTATCACCCTGTTTCCAGATTTTTTCAGTTCTCCCTTAAGTTCGGGATTGCTTGGTAAAGCCCTTGCCAAAGGTATTGCAGAAGTTCATTTAGTCAATCCCAGAGATTTTGCCACCGACAAGCATCGACGAGTGGATGATGAGCCTTATGGCGGCGGCGTGGGAATGCTCATGAAGCCAGAACCGATTTTTGCGGCGGTGGAATCTTTGCCAATTCTACCGAGACGGGATGTAATTTTAATGACACCCCAAGGGGAACCGATGAATCAGCCTTTATTGCGAGAATTGGCTGCTAATTACGATCAACTGGTAATCGTTTGCGGACATTATGAAGGAGTGGACGAACGAGTGCTGCAATTGATTACCCGCGAGGTGTCTTTGGGAGATTTCGTACTCACTTGTGGGGAAATTCCCGCTTTAGCCCTGGTTAACGGTACGGTACGCTTGCTCAGAGGTACGGTAGGGAAAGAAGAATCTTTAAAAGCTGAAAGTTTTGAAGCTGGCTTGTTAGACTATCCTCAGTACACTCGTCCGCCGGAATTTCGGGGCATGAAAGTGCCGGAAATTCTGCTTTCTGGAGATCATGGTAAAATTGAAAAATGGCGTCGCCAACAGCAAATCGATCGCACGCGCGATCGCCGTCCGGATTTATTTGCCAGTTGGTTAACTAATATTGCTTCTGCCAAAGAGATTAGCAGTTTCGACCTCAAAGCACAAGAATCATCTGCGATCGATCCAGAACATCCTAAATAGTTGAGCAGAATCGCCAGCTAGCTGGGCAGACTGAAAATAAAGGGAAACAAATCATGCGGAAAATCAAATCTCGCTTACTTTGGACGACGGCAATTGCTTTCTTTGTCATCAATTCCGTAAATCTTCCTCTGCCCGGTCATCAGCTGGTAAACTGGCTCAACATTCAACAAGAAGCTTATGCTAGAAGAAGTGGCGGACGTAGTGGTGGAGGTTCTTTTAGTCGCCCTTCTCGGTCTAGCGGTTCTTCCAGTTCTCCTTCCAGAAGCAACAGTCGTCCGTCATCTGGTGGAGGGGTCTATTACGATTCTAGACCTGTCTATGGTGGCGGATATCGATCGGGAGGAATTTATTATGTCTATCCAGGATGGGGTTGGGTATTTCCTTCGGTATTTGGGTTAATCGTATTGACGATCGTACTCTGGATAATTATTAGTTCTATGCAAAAAGCTAGTGTTAGTAATAATTATGAAACTACCACCGACAGCGACATTCCTTTAACTGGAAATAAAGAACTAGACAATAATATCGTTACTGTTAGCAAAATTCAAGTAGGACTATTAGCACAAGCCCGTGCCGTACAGAAAGAATTATCAGAAGTCAGCCTGAATATCGATACTTCTACCCCAGAAGGACTATCGGAATTAATGCAGGAATCAGTTTTAGCATTATTGCGAACGCCGGAAAATTGGACGCACGTTTCGGCAACTTCCAAAACTGTCCGCAGTCGCGAAGAAGCACAAACACTTTTTAATAAATTTTCCGTTGAAGAACGCAGCAAATTTAGCGGTGAAAGCCTAAGCAACGTAGAAGGAAAAATTCGTCAAAAAGAAGTAATTGCTAATCCGGATGCCGAACCTGGTTCTTATATTGTAGTTACTTTGCTCGTTGGTACGGAAAATGACCGACCGATGTTTGGCGATGTGTACTCATCTAAAGACTTAAAAGAAGCATTGGAAAAAATTGCTGCCACTCCACCCGATTATTTAACAGTATTTGAATTGCTGTGGACTCCCCAATCGGAAACGGAAAGCTTGACTTACGATGAAATGTTGACTGAGTATCCCAATTTGATGCAAATTGCTTGATCGGGTAAGTTGCTAGTACAAATTAAAGGAAACCCAACGTTTTTTTGGTTTGCACGATCGCAATTATTTCCGAGTGCGATTTTTATGCGTCGGGGTAAAATAATCTGTAAAACCCTAACTTAGTAAGGGTTTTACAGATTTTTGTCCACCCTTCAGAATTATTTTGCGATCGATTATGCTGCAACAGCTACAGCTTCTTGTCCGTGTCGCCGCAAAAGATCCATCAATTCATCGCGGTAGTCGTGGAAAGTGGTGTGGCGTTTAATGGTGTGGGTGCGTTCGGGTAACTTAACTTTAATTTCTTTTCTTACTGTACCGGGACGAGAACCGAGAGCATAGATGCGATTGGCGAGAAAAACTGCTTCTTCTACATCGTGGGTAATCATAAATACTGTTATTTTGGTGCGCTGCCAAAGATTTAGCATGAATTCGTGCATTGATTCTTTGGTGTGAACATCTAGCGCACCGAAGGGTTCGTCCATTAATAATACTTTAGGTTCGGAAGCTAGGGCTCGCGCGATCGCAACTCGTTGTTTCATCCCTCCCGACAGTTCCTTAGGCAGAGATTTCGCAAATCCAGACAACCCCACTACGCTTAAATAATAACTCGCTTGTTCCCGCCGAATTTTCTTCGGTACGCCTTGAAGTTTCAGCCCAAATTCCGTATTTTCTTGTACGCTCATCCAAGGATAAAGCGTATAGTGTTGAAACACCATACCTCGGTCTGGCCCAGGCCCAGTAACCACTTCTCCATCAATTCTCACTTCCCCATCGGTAGGCGTATCGAGTCCGGCAATTTGGCGCAACAGAGTAGATTTACCCGAACCGGACGCACCCACGGCGCAGATAAATTCTCCCTGCTGAATTGTCATATTAATATCTTTGAGAACAACTAAGTTGCCATTTTTGGTTTGAAAATGTTTGTGTAGGTTGTTGATTTGCAGGTACATAAGTTAAATCTCCTCTGTTCGGAATTAAGTTGGTGATTTGGTCAAGTTGAATATCAAATCTAAAATTTGTAGAAATTAAACAAACTATCTCTAATTTCTATATTTGTAATCCCCCCATCTCCCCATCCCCCAATCAGCCTAAACACACAAATTAAATACGTAGCACCTTATCGTTTCTGACTTGCCCACTTACAAGAAACTCGTAAGAAATATTGAAATAGCAAATCGAATGACAATCCGATTACCCCAATGACAATTAACCCGACAAAAATTTCATCAGTTCGCAAAAATCGGCCCGCTACGCTAATCCGACGACCCAAACCTTCCGTGGCGGCAATTAGTTCCGAGACAATGACCAACTGCCAAGCGGCGGCTAAGTTGATGCGGCAAGCATCAATGATTCCGGGCAAGACGTGGGGAAAAATTACCTGAAGCAAGGCTTGTTTGCGATCGCCTCCTAAAATATAAGTCGCTTCGATTAAATCTTTTGATACAAACTTTACAGTATCCATCACCATTAAGGCGTTAAAGAAGAAAACCCCAATGAAAATGAGCGTAATTTTCGGTTCTTCTCCAATGCCCAGATATAAAATGAGCAGAGGAATGAAGGCAGGCGCAGGCATATAGCGCATTAAGCCGAAAATCGGTTCTAGCAAGGCGCGAATGCTAGCAAAACTCCCCATTAACACGCCAACTGGAATGGAAAGACCGGCAGCAAAAATAAACCCAACCCCGACGCGCCACAAACTGGCGACGGTATCCTTGAGAAGTTCGCGAGTACTCCAAAGTCGTCCAAATGCCTCCAGCACTTTCGCTGGTGAAGGCAAAAATTTGGGGTCAATGTTGCCAAATGTGGTTACCAGCCACCACAGCAATAGGGGAAGCAAAATAGAGGTAGCGATCAAAGCCGTATTGAGCGGTTTTGGGATATCTTCAGCGATTTGCCAAAACACCGTTTGATTTAGCTTTTTAGGTCGAATATAATCTCGAATCGATCCTGGATCTTGGCTCATAATAGTGTTAGATTTTGATAAGTAATTACGCCGAGATAATTAGGATTTTTTAAATTGTTCGGCATAGGCTTTGACAAAGCGATCGTCAAATAATTTACTAGTATCTGGTTCGGCTTTTGCCAAACCTACTTCAATCAGAAATTTGCTCATTTCTTTGGCCGCAAACTGTAAGGAAGTCAAATCATTACCCGGTTGAAAAGCTGTTAAGTTTTCCTCTACGGTAAAAATGCGAGTGCCATCAGCATAACTTTTGTATTCGCTAACCGGAACGCCTGCTCTTTTCGCCATAATTTCATAAGCTTTTTCTGGATTTGCTTTCATATAATCCAAAGTGGCAAACCAAGAATTAACTAATGCTTGTACTTTATCGGGATTTGCTTCTACAAATTTGCGAGTAAATACCAAATGATCGGAAATTGCCCCTGGAAAATCTTTGGAACTGAAAAGCTCTTTACTACCAGGACGTTTTAAAGCCTGTGTTGTAAAGGGAGCAAATACTGCCGTTGCATCCACTTGTCCTGCTACAAATGCGGCGGCGGCTTTACCTGTTTCTAGTGGGATGAATTGAATATCTTGGGGAGTTAAACCTGCTTTTTTCAATCCCAAAAGTAGGAGAAAATGATCGACAGTACCTTCTTCGGCGGCTATTTTTTTTCCTTTTAAATCGGCAATGGAATTAATGCCTTCTCGCACAATTATTTTATCGTTACCCGTGGAGTTATCATTAACTAAAACGATTACTTGATCTGCTCCACCTGTTAAAGAGCTTATTGTATCTCCTAAAGTTTGGCTGTTCGCATCTATTTGTCCGGCTGTTAAGGTACTAATCGATTCTAAATAGCCATCAAACCACTTCAAATCTACCGGAACATTGTTAGTTTGAAATATTCTTTCTTCTTGGGCAATTTGCCAGGGAAACCAACCGGGCCAAGCACTAAATCCCAACCGAACGGCATTGGCGCTGACTGATGAAACGGTATTTGTTTCGGTGGTTGTTTTGATGTAAATGGCAGGGTTAGTGCAACCTACTATTAGGGAAAAAGTAATTAGAAAAAGAGCGCAAAATGATAAAGGAGATCGGGGGGATAAAAAACGCGATCGCACTTTCATAACATCTCCTAAAACAGAGATTTTGGGCGAATTACTATCTGTTAATCTTGGAGGATTGGCAATAATATTTTTTCACCGCAGTGGACTATGTTTAGCAAATAATGTAACCACTGCTTTGTTACTTATGTTACAAAACTTGTCAATTAAGTTTAAAGTTTTGTAACTCAATATTTGACGAAGTTGCCAACCTTAATTTTAGTCTTGTCCGATATCACTTTACTTATATAGTTTGAGGATTTTTTTACCACAGATATCCACAGATAAACACAGATGTATATGAGGATTTCTGGTGAGGTATCCAAGTAAAATCGGATTTTTTGAATCGGCTCTAATTATTGGTAAATAAATGGGTGGATAAAATAGCCACCCAGTCAGATTTATTTGGTTAATGAACTGCTGATAGTTCTGGCTTAATTGTTGCAGTTTTATTCAGTTGAGAACGTATCCAATCAAACCAAATCTCTAGTCCTTCTCCTGTTTTGGCAGACACGGGAATGATGGCGACGTGGGGATTCATTTGGCGGACATTTGCTACAATTTGATTGAGGTCAACATCTAGATGTGGCGCTAAGTCCATTTTGGTGATTAACAAACAATCGGCTTCTTGAAACATCACGGGATATTTCAGCGGTTTGTCTTCTCCTTCGGTAACGCTTAATAAGGCAATTTTGGCGTGTTCTCCTACTTCAAATTCTGCGGGACAAACCAAATTTCCTACATTTTCTACCAGAACTAAATCGAATTCTGATGGGTTGTATTCATGGGCTAGTCGATGAATGCCACCGGATACCATTTTGGAATCTAAATGACAGGAACGACCAGTATTAATGGCGATTACTGGTACGTTATATTTGCGAAGGCGATCGGCATCTAATTCGGTGGTCATGTCCCCTTCAATTACCGCAATTTTATACTCGTTGGTGAGAACGGCGAGGGTTTTTTCTAGCAGTGCGGTTTTACCAGCACCGGGACTGCTCATTATGTTAAAGCAAGTAATACCCCATTCATTAAAATGAGCGCGGTTACGATCGGCTCCTTCTTGATTAGCATGAAGTAAGTTAATTTCTAAAGCGGCGTCAAATGTTTGGTGCATGATTTTGTCCGAAATTTTAATTCAACAAAAAGGGGATTAGCTGGAAATGATTACAAATAAATAAAGATAGATGGTTAACCGGGGTAGGGGATACAACGAGAAGCAAAAAGCTAGCAAAATTGGATGAAAATATGCTAAGTTTCTACTCCTAAACTTTCTTTGGCGTATTCAATGCGATCGATTTTTAGCTCTCGTCCAGAACGAATATCTTCCATAGGCGATCGACAAGTGGGACAAGCATACTGAATGCCAATTTCCGGGCGATATTCTTGTTGGCAATGATGACAAAAGGCAATTAACGGGGTTTCCTGAATGACTAATTCTGCCCCTTCTAAAAATGTGTTGCGGGTTTGTACTTCAAAGGCAAATTGCAAACTCACTGGTTCGACACAAGTAAACTGACCGACTGTAAGATGTACGTGGGAAATTTTTGGTTTTTCTGGTTGTTCTTCCCACCACTTTTTTACAGTTACAATCAGGGCTTTTGTCATGTCGGTTTCGTGCATGGACTGATCCGAATTAATTACTGTTTATTTGGGTTCTTGCAAAAGCGAAAGGTTGAGGATTTTTTACAGCAGATGAAGAAAGATGAACGCAGATGAACGCAGATGGTTAACTCGCTTTTGCAAGATATTTTGATGTTGTAAGTTTACGTCCAAGCAACCAATTCCGGTTGCGATTCTGGGAAAATATAAGCGGGTTTCTGTTTGCGGGGCAGTTGACCGGAGATGACTAAATGGGCCATCGCGTCGCAAATGACGCGAGTTGCCATGAGTGAAGTCATATCGCTGATGTCGTAGGGTGGGGAAACTTCGACGACTTCTAAACCGCAAACTGGTGCTTTTTGGATGATTTTGCCCAGTAATGACAATGCTTCGCGGGGTAGTAAACCGCCTGGTTCGGGCCAACCGGTGCCTGGGACAAATCCGGCGTCGATGCAGTCAATGTCAAAGCTGATGTATACGCAGTCGGTTCCGTCGAGGGCGCGTTCTAAGGCAAAATCAACGGCAGCATCGATTCCTTTTTCTACGATGTCGGTGACGGTGAGGATGTTGGTGGAACGTTCTCGGCAAACTTTCACGCCTTGACGGGGTACTTGCCAACCGCCGATTCCCAACTGTACCAGGTTTTTCGCTGGGGCGTTCTTCATGTTGGTGGCGTGAAACCAAGGACAGGTGTGCATCCTCTCGTCGAGGTCGGTTTCTTGGGTGTCGGCGTGACGATCGAAGTGAATGATACCAACTTTTTTGTCTCCCAAGTGGCGACAAATTCCTCTAACTGTGGGGAAGCCGATCGAATGATCGCCGCCTAAAATAATTGGAAATGCACCAGAACTGAAGATGTGTGCAATTCCTTTGGAAATTTGGTCGAATGATTTTTCGTTATTGGCGGGAATGGTGAAAATGTCACCGACATCGCAAAGGGTGATTTGTTCGCGCAAATCGACGCCTAACTCGAAGTTGTAGGGGGTGTACAATGCGGAAATGCGCCGAATTCCTTGCGGGCCAAAGCGAGTGCCGGGACGATAGGTGGTGCCGGAGTCGTGGGGAACGCCGACGATCGCCACATCATATTCTCCCACTTTGCGAACGTCTTCCACGTAGGGCGCTTTCATGAAGGTGTTGATGCCTGCATAGTGGGGCAGTTCGCCGCGAGAGAAAGTGGGAATAGTGCGATCGCGAATGCTTTCTGCTGCTTCCAGTCCGTATTCTAGCCCTTTCGATACTTCCTGTTGCCACCCAGTTAACGGCAATCTCGCTTCTAATTCTAAAGCTCGTTGTGCTTCGGAGGGAACGTGGCCGTTATTTGAGTTGGGGCTTTGAAATAAGGAGTTTTCAGAAGGATTTTCAGTCATTTGAACACCCAAAATTTTTCAATACTACAAGATGAGCAGGTTTGCTTGCCTACCTCCTGAAACCCAAAAGAGAAAGCCCAGGAGAACAAGCGCAGTCTCGACGACTTCGTTCCTCCCGGGCTTTTCTCCCGCCGTGTGGCTAGCTAATCCTTCAAAAAAATATAGAAATTCTGGATAAGCAAGCTGCTTCTCTCGGACCAGCATTTGCAACCTCGCAATCTATAGCTGTATCGCGTCGTCCAAATCGGAACCCTAGAAGCTACTGAATTATTTTTTTAGATTACCCGCTCAATTTAGCAATCAGTCTAATAAATAAATGTATCGTAAGTTACGGAATTATATTTGCGATCGCGACCATAACTTAAGTAGACTCCAGAAACCCGGTTTCTTCAAGAAACCGGGTTTCTATTTCGTTACGCACAAACTCGTTTGACGCTTTCGATCTGATTTACTTTATCCCACCAAGCTTTTAGTTTAGGAGTTCGATCGGTAATCGGCTTGAACTCAGGTGTTTTCGAGAGGTAGATAAAAATTGGAATCAAGTAGAAATCGGCAATGCACAATTCGTTACCTAGCAGATAAGGACTACCAACAGTGAGAGATTCGATCGCATCTAGGGCTGTTTTTGCAGGTGCGATCGCATTTTTCACCGCATCCTCATCTGTTTTCCCCCCTTGATTCGGAACGACTAAACGCTGAATTACAATTGTTTTGCATCTAGCAATGAAATGAAATTAGATTTGCTGTAATCGTTTAAAAAAGTAACGCCATTAATTTAGATTTCGCGACTTCCGATTTAAACGAATATCTAGCATTGTCGGATGTGATTGATTTCGATGATAAAAACATCCAAGTTATTGCCAATCAGCTATCTACACAAGCTAAAGATGATGTGGAAATAGCTCAAAAAGCTTATGAATTCGTGCGAGATAAAATTCCTCACTCTTTTGATATCAATGGAAAATATGTTACTTGCCAAGCATCAAGAGTTTTACAACACCAAGAAGGTATTTGTTTCGCTAAATCTCATCTTTTAGCAGCAATTCTACGCTATTTGAAAATTCCCACCGGATTCTGCTATCAACGCTTGGTCTTCAGAGACGAGCAACCCGATCGTTTCATATTGCATGGCTTAAATGCAATTTATTTAAATAGTTTAAATCGCTGGGTTCGGGTTGATGCCAGGGGCAATAAAAATGGCGTTGACGCACAATTCTGCTTAGACAAAGAATCACTAGCGTATCCGGTGAGAACAAATTTTGCAGAAATCGATTACCTAACTATTTACTCTCAACCAAATTATCGAGTTGTGGCAGCTTTAAATAACAGCAATAACTTTGAAGAGTTAATTGACAATATTCCTAGCGAATTGTAGCTTATCGAACTTGAAAATTTAAGAAAGCTTTGTAGGGGCGATCTGTAGAGCGATCTGAACAAGAACCCAGTAGTCTTCTTAACTTGACCTTAACCTAGCATTAAGCTTAATATCGCATTAGTCGATAGATTTATCGGGGTTTAGTCAGCTTATGAACAAAGATGCTAGCTTGCTGTTCTTCCATCCTGATGACTGGCTGACGATTACGTTTCGCTTAGCTATGGCACTTTTAATCGGCGGTGTCATAGGATTGAATCGGCAGCAACCCGGTAGACCAGCAGGACTGCGTACTTATACGATCGTCAGTGTAGGGGCTGCAATGTTCGTAATGCTACCCCTACAAGCAGGCATCGATATTAACGCTACAAACGCTCTGAGCCGTACAATTCAAGGAATTGCCACAGGAGTCGGCTTTATCGGCGCAGGTATTATCTTGCAACAATCTACGCACAATTTGAAACCACAAGTAAAAGGTCTTACATCTGCTGCTGCATTGTGGTTGACAGCGGGACTAGGTACGGCTGCGGGATGTGGATTGTGGCGTACAAGCTTAATCGGAACATTGATCACCTTATTAATTCTCAGTGGCTTCAAAAAGTTTAAACGTTCTCCGATATACCGACTGCGCGGATACAGCAAACAGAGTCGAAAAAAAGGAAATTTAGTTTACCGAAAAGAACCCAGTTCTAATTCCGTAACAGACGAACAATAAACTAAGAGCGGCTAATTTGTCTGGTAGATTTTGAAAGTGCGATCGCAATATAGCGATCCTATTTAAGTAATCAACCCCACCCTAGCCCTCCCCTTACCAAG
>CAZJJR010000182.1:0-267 GCA_964546365.1 uncultured bacterium
ATGTTACCTTCAACGCACCAGTGAAAGGAATTGGCGATATCGTGATTAGTAGCGCCAATAATCTGACAGTTGCTTCTACGATTGAAGCAGCTAGCTTGCAACATTCCAATGGAACTGGCGAAATTAACTTGCAAGGAAATGTAATAACAACTGGTGTCGGTGTAGACTTACGCACAGATGGCAGTATCCGCACCGCCGATATCATTTCTAATAATGGCAACATCACCGCCGTTAGCAATAACAGTAACGTAGAAGTTGGCAATTTAG
>CAZJJR010000182.1:330-782 GCA_964546365.1 uncultured bacterium
GAGCCGTCATCGGTAAAAATTTGCGATCGACAGGAGAAATCGCAGGCGGTTCTGTTACTGTAGTGTCAGGCGATCGCATTTCCCTTGGCAACATCGATGTCAGCGCCACGGTTGGAAAAGGCGGTGCGGTATTCATCGACCCTCCCAATGATGTGGAAGTGGGAACTCTCAAAGCACAAGGCGGAAACGACGGCGCTGGCGGTAGTGTAGATACGGCTCGCTTTTTCCGATCCAATGGTTCGTTTATCGATCGCAACGGTATCGATAGCAGCACTTCCACCGCAGGCAGCACCAGTCCCGGTTCCATCATTATCCGTCATGGCGGCGGCGATTTAAACACCCCTTTTATTGTAGGTTCCTCCGCCGCGAACGGTTCATCAGCTGCCTTAACCACTGGCGTCGATACTATTGTACCTACCCAAAGCTTCCCCGGCCCGTTTACGCTCGGTAAT
>CAZJJR010000182.1:811-11333 GCA_964546365.1 uncultured bacterium
ACCACCGCCACCACCGCCACCACCGCCAGAAACTGATATCCCGTCAGAAATTTCCCAAACTCTCAACAGGGAACAAAATACTGGCGAACAAACAATCATTGAAAGCGTACCGAGAACGCCGATAGACTCGGAATTGGGACTGCTGGAAGAAGTCTTTACCAGACAATACGAAGCTTATATTGCTCAAAATACTCCAGTGATACCAGTTACCATCAAAACATTGTCAGAAATTCAAGCATCACTTCGTCAAGCAGACAAACAAACTGGCGTTAAAACAGCCCTTGTCTATATCTTATTCGGTCGCAACAGACAAGGATTAGATGGATTAGTAGCTTGTCCCAGACAGCAATTGCAACAGGTAGGATCTGGTTCGACTAGTTCTGCACCACCAGTGCAAGATAGCTCGCTCGATGGAACTGATAGTAGTAATTTAAGCATACAAAGGGGGAGTTGTCAAAGTCAAGCCAGCGATGAAGTAGAAATAGTATTAGTCACGGCAGAAGGTTTGCCAAAGCGTCAGCGCTTACCTAATCTTACGCGATCGCAAATCGTTGCGGTTGCCAAACAACTTCAATCCGAAGTTACTGATAAAACCAAACTAGATACTACCAGTTACTTACCACCCGCCCAACAACTTTATCAGTGGTTAATTCCACCCATAGACCCCATCTTAAAAGCAGAAGGAATTGAAAATTTAGTATTTATTCCCGATGCTGGTTTAAGATCTTTGCCAGTAGCTGCTCTTCACGATGGTAACCAATTTTTAGTAGAGAAATATAGCGTTTCTCTGATGCCCAGTTTCAGTTTAACCAATCCCCGTTATTTTAGTCTGAAAAACTCATCCGTATTGGCAATGGGTGCAGAAAAATTTACTGATTTATCTCCCCTCCCAGCAGTACCAGTAGAGTTATCCACCATTGCCAATCAACTCTGGTCTGGTGAAGTAGCAATCAATGAAGATTTTACAGTTAATAATCTCAAATCTTTACGCACGGCAAAACCATTTGGCATCGTACACTTAGCCACCCACGCCCAATTTTTACCAGGGCCACCCAGAAATTCTTTTATCCAATTTTGGGATACTAAACTGGGAATCGACCAGATGCGCGATTTTAGCTGGAACGACCCGCCCGTACACCTTTTGGTACTGAGTGCTTGTCGAACTGCGATCGGTGATTTAGAAGTAGAATTAGGCTTTGGCGGACTAGCCATCCAAGCCGGAGTGAAAACCACCCTAGCTAGTTTGTGGTACGTCAGCGATGAAGGCACTTTGGGCTTGATGACCGACTTTTACGAACAGTTGCAAACTGCCCCCATTCGTGCAGAAGCTCTCAGGCGATCGCAAGTAGCATTATTAACCGGACAAGTACGTTTAGAAAACGGTCAATTACTAGGTGTAGGAAATCGCAATAGTATTCCTTTACCTGTTGAATTAAGTCAATTAGGAAATGTGCAGTTTACTCATCCTTATTATTGGGCTTCTTTTACGATGATTGGCAATCCTTGGTGATCGCGATCGTACCTGAAAAACGCATATCCTAGTTTGTGTTTGTAGTGAGGACTTCAGTCCTCAGTCCGAGGACTAAAGTCCTCACTACGAACTATTGTTAAATATGCGATCGCAAACTTCTATGATTCCGGAGAATTATCCTCATAATTTGGCAAATCAAGAATCAAGCACAAAGCTTTTGCTAACTCTTCAATATAAACATCATTCAGATGACCGATAACTTTAATAATTCTGGATTTGTCTATCACGCGAATCTGTTCGCAAAGCACAACTGAATCTTGAGTTAAACCGCCAATTCCAGATGGAACAAAAACATGAGATGGTAATAAAGCGCGTCGAATTTTAGAAGTAAAAGGTGCAATAATTGTATGGGGACTGACTGCATTAGCGCGATCGAGTTGGAGAATAACTACAGGTCTGATTCCTGCTTGTTCTGTACCCACTACCGGATTAAGATCGCATAAAACCACATCTCCCCGTGTAACTGTTACCACTGAATTTCTCCCCGCGCCAAACGTTCTTCATAATCTTCTAAATTGGTCAAATAATCAGAAAAGTCTGATTCGGCAATTTCTAGCAATTCCCGGTTGTGCTTCATTAGTAGGAATTCTACAAAATCATTTACTTCCTGTACGAGAGATTCTGGTAGTTGGCGAATTTTGGCTATGGTTTGATCATGTACGGTCATTATGTCGTACTCCCACATCTACTGGTATCTCAATTCTAGTATGTGCGATCGCACTATGCTAAATCAGACCAAAAACTTACCCCATGCTCAAATAAGAATCGCTACCAAAGCAGTTTTATGCTATAATTGCTTTACCCTATAGACCAAAGTAACGTAGAAAAATTAAATAAATTTGAGGGGTAAAAATGCTGATAAAAAAGCTTGATATTCAAAAAGATCCCATTAGCATAATAGATTTACTAACCCTAGTGCAAAATAATAGAGAAATCGTTTTAACTGATGGTGATATGCCTTTAGCTAAGGTGATTCCTATAGAACGTATTGAGGAAAAGGTAATCCCTAAAGCTGGATTAAATTTAGGTGCAATAGTAATGAGCGATGATTTTGATGAACCTTTACCTGATGAATTTTGGTTACAATGAGATTGCTGTTAGATACCTATACTTTACATTCAATCTCAATCAAAATAGGTTAAATTTTAGGAGCATAAGTTATGCAAATTATCCTCGAACTGCCCGATAATATCGGTGATAAATTACAATTGCAAAACACCAACATTTCCCGCCGTGTGTTGGAACTGATTGCAGCCGATAATTATCGCCAAGGGCGCATCGGAGCATCTGAAGTTCATAGAATGCTAAACTTCTCTTCCCGATGGGAAACATATCAATTCCTCAAACAGGAACAAGCTTACTTACCCTACAATGAAGAAGATTTAGAAGAAGATATCCAAACAATTAGTAAATTATTAGGAAAAGAATGATAATTGTTTCCAATTAGACAAGCATTCTTAAAATACATTTAAGCTTGTTTATCAAAAATAATGCTAAACGAAATCCTTTCTAAACTTTATGTTCCAATGGCGCTAGCAAAGACTCTAAACTAATTATTTTCAATTATTAATCCCGCAAAGTTATGGCAGCAACAACTTTAAATCAAATAATTGAACAGCTTGATACCCTTGAAATAGAAGAAATTAAAGAACTTAATAAAGCAATTCAAAAATATCTTACTGAACGGGAAGAAGCTCTTAATAAATCAGCCTTTCACCAAGCTCTGATTAAGTCAGGATTAGTTAAGGAGATTAAGCATCCTGCATATCAACCGATCGCGGAAAGAAATTTAATTCAGGTAGAGGGAAAGCTTGTTTCCGAAACTATCATTGAGGAACGGCGTTAGATGGGAATTTATTTTATAGATAGTAGCGCTTTGGTCAAGCGTTATATTAGCGAAATTACGGATATTGGGGAAGTTACAGAGAGAATATTTCAATTTAATCATAGCGATCGCATTCTGGAAAGACAACTTTTAATCAATGTCAATAAATACCCCTCCCCATCAGCTTGGCAACGCATCAATAGTTAATACAATATGTTATAATACAGAACTTACAGATTACAATGGGTAAGTGATATTGCCGTTAAGCACGCTGCACAAACGCACCGCAATTATCTATGAACACCACTAACGAGATTCGCCAACAAATCAAAGAATACGTCGATCGATTATCCCCTGAACGATTGCGTGTTGCTGCTGATTTTTTAGCTTATTTGGCAGAACGTGAAAGTAACGAAGCAACTGAGGAATTGTTAGAAATTCCAGGTTTTGTAGAAGCTTTTGAGCGGGGTAAACAGGATGTTGCCGCAGGAAGGGTAACTGACTGGCGAACAGTAAGAGACGATGTATAGAGTACAGTTATCATCTGAAGCAGAGCAGTTTTATGCTTCTGCTAATCTCCCGTTAGCTAAAAAGCTTGCTAGATGTTTTGAGCGCCTGCAAGAAGATCCCCGCAATCATCCGAATATTAAACCTTTGAAAGGTAATTTTGCTGGTTATTACCGCTATCGTGTGGGTGACTATCGTGTAGTTTATTACATTGAAGATAATAAAGATAATGTTGTTACTGATGTTGATACCGATACTGAGGAAGATGAAGGTAGGGTTATTGTAGTTGTAATTGCTCACCGTAGCGAGGTATACGAGTAATTTTTAAGCGATCGGCCCGATCGCACTTCATCCAACCTCTACCAAAAAGCGCTATCCTCAACCATAGTTTGTATGGTGGGTCAGATTGTTAAGTTGACTGTCTGAGCGATAAATTTTTTGGTTTTATGGGAAGTGTGAATTAGGCGATCGAACTGAATTATCGATTCGATTATGATTAACATTAAGATGACTGAGAATCAATCTGCTCAATAGATGGGTTACTAGGAGGAGTAGGTAAAGAAACGTTTCCCTCAACAGGAGTAAGGGTTACTTGTTGCTTAGAAGCAGCTTTATTGGCTTCAATAATTTCAGCGATCGCTTTCATAAAATGAGTTTGATTAACACGCTTTTCTTGTTTAGGTTTGTTTTCCCTAGCCGCAGCAACCACAGCTTGAAAAACAGCATTTTTAATATCTCTCCCTGATATTCCATCAAATTCTTTGGCTAATTCGGCAAAATTGACGTAATCATCTAAAGGCAGTTTACTAGGAATTTGTGCTTGCCAAATTTGTTCTCTTGCTTTTTCACTTGGCAAATCAAACTGAACTTTCCAACGAATTCTACTAATAAAAGCAGGATCATAGTTGCGAATTAAATTGGTAGCAAAAATTACAATACCTTCATAAGCAGATAATTGCTTAATCATTACACTGCGGGTTAAATTAACTGCTGTATCCGTTGCCTGAGTAACATTTTCTAGCCGTTTACCCAAAAAAGAATCAGCTTCGTCAAAAAATAATACTGCCTTATTTTGCGTGGCAAACTCAAAGGCTCCTCGAATATTTTTCGGGGTTTCGCCAACATACTTAGATTCTATCTGTTCATAAGGAACATCGAGTAGTTTGAGGTTTAAAGCATGGGCAACAGCTTCAGCAGTGAGAGTTTTACCTGTTCCTGGTAAGCCAGAAAAATTGACAGAGAGAGCTTTATCTAATTTGTGCTTTTCTGCCATCCCCCACTCGTGATAAATTAAATCTTGATACTCTATTTCGGCTAAAATTAAATCTACTTGATGCCTAGTATTTTCTGGCAAGATGACATCACTTAAGGTATACTTTGCATCTCTTAAGTAGAGACTAAAATCTATCTTTGATTGTGAATCTTCATCTTTTTCTTGATTCTCTTCTGACTTATTCCCCGTTGACTGGTAATTTGGTTTTTGGCGATCAACATTAACCGTTTCACCTGCAACTTTCAGAAAATCATCTAATCTTGGCATATTTGCTATCTTCCATTTGTCAAAAAATTAATTCCAATCTTCCAGAACACCGATTTCAGCTTGTGATCGATTTCTCGGAAAATGTCTATTGGCATATTCTGGTACTCCCTCAATGCTGAAAACTTGAGATGGCTTTACATCAACATACTTAGGGTCCCAGATTTCCATGATTATTTCCTCTCGTTTTTTGCCAAGATAAAAAATAACATACAAAGTGCTACCGCGACCAAACTGTGAAACTAAGATAGGTTCAATTTCTCGTTCCCAAATGGGGTCTAATTTTTCTAAGATAATTTCTGGAAATATGGACGAATTTTTTTGCTGTCTTCTAAACATTTCAGTGAAAACACCAAACCCTCTCCGTGTATTAATATAAATAGTATTATCTTCAAGGCTATCCAAAAATTCTGATGCCTTATTATGTTTTGGCTCTCTTGGCTCAAATCTTGGCATTTTTTACTCCTTTGTAAATTGAATGTTAATGATTAATAAATTGTTGGTTAATCAATCTGGATAATCAAAGCATTAAAAAACAACTTTTGCTTCATATCGATGTAAGGATCTAAAGTATTATTTACCATTTCTAAAGCTTTGCCAAAAGGACTAGCTTCCATTAATTTTATAAAAGGATTATTCGCTAGTTCCGATGGCAGTTCAGGTGGTGCGACAAACTTGATAAATAACGGAGTAAATAATTCTATTGCTATTTTTTTCCAATGCTCGTACTCTCTGCCTGTTAACTGATTATCTAAAACATAAATTGTTTCTAATTTAGAAGAAGGTATACTAGAGTTAATTTCCAAGTCATGTTCATCTATTTGAGGGATTTGATAACCTCTTTCATTATCTTCTGTTTCTGTATCATAAAGCCAAATTTTGAGATATTGAAAATCACAGTCAGGTATAAAACGAGCTTTCTTAAAGATGGCTCTCGCAATTAAATCATCAAAAAAACGTTTGATTTTTTCACTACTATCTATTTTGCCTGTATTTGAAATTTTCCCGGGTACGCCAAATAGTTCGATACTAGTTAAACTTCCCTCCATTTCTGGTGAACGAAACCCAATTTTTAGGAATACAGTTTCATTTTTAGAAGAATGTGGCATAGTTAACTCCTGTTGTAATTAAGACCAATTTTGTAGTTTTAATCTTTTCGCTGCATTACGATTAGTAGGTAGCGGAGTATTTTGAGGGGCTTGTTCTAAAACAAAAACTTCAGATGGTTTACTGCTATAATATGCAGGGTCCCAAATTTCCATAATTGTTTCGCCAAGAACGGCACCTGCATAAAAAATGACATACAAGGTAGCTACCAAACCAAAGGCAGCTATTAAAGCAGTAACAATAACTGTTTCCCAAAGAGCTTTTATTAAATCTACCAACGCATTAATAAAAGCTGCTACTGCTCTACCTAACCATTCAATTAACTGATCGATTAAACTTCCTACCCATGTAAAAAATCCCATATAGTTCTCCTTTTTTTAGCCAAATAGTTAAGACAAAGACAGCCTAGTGACAATGGGATTCTGACTACTAGGTAATTGAACTTGATCTTCAGCAATTCCCAAAGAAAAGACTAATGACTGATTTTGATAAGTTCGAGGATTAGCTACTGCCAGAAAAGCATCTCGACCTTCTTGGAAAACAGCAATTAACCAGTCAGAAGAATAACCTAATTCTTTGCGTAGATATGCTTCGATTTCCGGCCAGTTATTGTCCAAATACTGTGCGATTAGAGCTAAATAGCGTTGTGTAGCTTCTCTAACATAACCAAAAATTTCTTTGGCTCCCGCAACTAGATTTTCCCATAATTTAGCAAAAGCTCTGGATAATGCTTCAACGATCGCAGCTACTCCATATCCTACGGCTGCACCTACTGCTGCGCCAATTAAAATTTCTGCTGCTGCTTGAAAAATAGCGTCCCACATACTGTTTATCCTAAGGAACACAAGAAACTTATTTTTGCTGGCTTCCTGCAACTACTATCAATCTAATCAAGCTGAATCTTCTAGTATGCTAAATAGCCTTGCTTGAACGCTGCCACTTGAAAACACTTTATGTTCTTCCGAATTTTGTAAAAAATTTTTAACCAAAATCCTCGAAAACCCTCGACATTCTGGCGTGAGACTAAGCTATAATGGCTAAAATTAGCACTAAATCTAGCATCTATGACTGTAACAGAAGTTTTACAATTGGTGGATCAGTTAGTGTTTAAACATACAGGAAACCATCTGAATAACGTACAAAAGAATGTAGTTCAGGGAATTTGGCAAGATAAAACTTACGCTGAGATGGCAAAAGAGTTTGGCTATGATAGTGAAAATCATATAGGCAATGTTAGTCGCGAATTGTATAAAATTTTATCCGAACAATTGGGAGAAGATGTTAATAAATCAAATTTTTGCTCGACAATAGAGAGATTAAAAGATTCGTTTAATTCGCCCAATTCGTCACAGGTAGTTTGCATAGGCATCAACAGTAGTTTTAATGTATGTCCGCTTATCAAAAAAAATGATAGTAATTATAATAAAGATAATAAATCCAATTTAGCAGAAAAACCTTATCACGACCTAACCCTAGCACCGAAAATTACTCATTTCTACGATCGCACAACCGAACTCCAAACCCTAACCGACTGGCTAACCGCCCAAAACTCCCGCCTCATCTCGGTTTTAGGACTCAGTGGCATCGGTAAAACCACCCTCGTTAAACAGTTCGTTGACCTCAACCTATCAAAATTCGATGCAATCATCTGGAAAAGCATCAAACTCTCCCCATCTTTAGATACCATCATTACTGAAATTTTCAAACTTATTAATTCCGAACTTATTCAAACTGACAATAAATTAACCCAACTTTTCGACCTTTTACGCCAGCAAAAATGTTTAATTATCCTTGATGACGTGCAAGAATTATTTATCAAAGGACAATTTGCCGGACAGTACCAAGTTCAATACAAAAACTATAAAAGCTTTTTTACCAAAATAACTGAAATCGAACATCAAAGTAGTTTAATCTTAATTAGTCAAGAACAATGCCAAGAGATGTTTTGCTTAGATGAAGATGTATATCCTGTTAAGTGCTTGGAATTAAAGGGATTAAATAATACCGAAATTCTAAAAAGCCTGGGATTGAAAGATGAGGAAAGTTGGTTAACGCTACTTAATCTATATGAAGGTAATCCGGTTTATTTAAAAGATATCGGTAGTTTGATTAGAAATATATTTGGTTGTAAAGTATCTGAGTTTATTAAAGAGGATAGTTTGATTTTGACGGAAGATATGAAATTCCAGTTTAATGAATTATTTCAAAGAATGTCAGCGATCGAACAACAAATTGTTAGAGAATTAAGTAAAGCTAATCAACCGATGTCAAGAGAAGATTTAAGACAAGCTTTATCCTTTTCATCAACTGACTTAATTAATGGTTTGCAATCATTGAGTAAACGCTATTTAGTCAAATCAGTAGAAGGCGATCGAATTTCGTTTAATTTGTCTCCGGTTTTTCGAGAATATGTCGGCGATCGCACTTTTACCATATAAGGTGAATTGGGTATGAATTAAACATAGGGTCTTGACTAATAATAGAAATATTTTCCACTATAGCTTGTGCAATAAGTAATCTATCGAAAGGATCGTTATGATAAAAATATAATTGAGAAATTACTTTTAAATGGCTCAGTTTTATGTTTAGTAATTGAAAATCTTCTAGGTTGATTTTTTCTTGAATATAATCATCTAAAGGAATAGATAAATTAAGTTTTCCTTTACTTTGCTTAATTGCCATTTCCCAAACACTTGCCACGCTAACATATTTTATATTGTCTATATCTTCAATTAAAGTTCGGGCAGTATTGCTAAGTCTTTCTGACCCAGAAAAAAACCAGATGAGGGCATGAGTATCTAATAAAAGTTGCATCGTTAATCTTCAAATTCTTCTAACGGTGCATCGAAATCATCAGAAGTAGAAATGATTCCTTTATCTGTGCCAAATAAAGGAGGACGTTGATGTTTTGGTTGAAGAGAAACTAATTTTAACAATGGTTGTTGATTTTCTGTAATAATAATTTCTTCCCCATTTAAAGCCAAATTGAATAATTCTGATATTTGGGAAATAGCTTGAGTGATTTCTACGGAAGACATAGGGAATCTATTTGGATGCTATTTTCGGTGATTATAACAAAGGAAATGCTGTTAAGCACGCTGCACATGAAGCGATCGCACTCGAAAAACGCATATCCTAGCACCTCATTGGCCAAGGTAAGATTGGGGTAGCCGAGGTTCACCAAATTGCCAGTTGGGTAACTCGTCAAAAAAATCTCTCCGCATCCCCGTGTCAGGGAATTTCTCCCCGTTACCCTTTAGCGATCGAACCATCAATCCATCTCCTCATTCTCCTTAGCCCCTACAACCAAATGACCACAGTGCGATATAATCGTAGGTCTGGCAATTCCTTGCTACTTTAGCCCGATCGCAAAAAGTTCCCTCATGCGGTCATCAGTCAGTAGTTATGCACCAGGCAAAAACCGCTGACGATTCCCTGCTGGAAATTAGTGCGACGCGCTAGCTGGCAGTAGCCTATGTGTCCATAAGGAGAAAATTGAGATGAGTAACTACGAAACCATGTACATTCTGCGTCCCGATTTGACGGACGAGCAAGTTAACCAAGCAATTGAAAAATATCAAGGCATATTGCGGGATAATGGCGCTCAAGATATCGAAGTGCAGAATCGTGGAAAACACCGACTAGCTTACGAAATCAAAAGACAAAAAGACGGTGTTTACGTACAGGTGAACTACAAAGGCAATGGTAGCTTTGTTGCCCCAATGGAACGGGCGATGCGTCTGAGTGAAGAAGTGATCCGCTATCTAACTCTCAAAGAAGAAGCACCCAAAGCAGCCCCTGAGTCTGAAGAAGCTGAAGAAGCAGCAGAAGCAGCTTAGTTGTGAAATGGGGGGATGGGGAGCAGGGGAGATGGGGAGCAAGAGAAATAATTACAATTAATTTTCTTTCATCCTTCATCCTTCAGCCTTCATCCTTCATCCTTTCCCCTTGTCGATCGAGCATGGTAGAATGTAGCATGATCTAGCAACACAGTAGGTGAGTGTTGCTATTCCCC
>CAZJJR010000182.1:11343-13089 GCA_964546365.1 uncultured bacterium
GTTGGCTATATCACCCAAAGAGGAGTTGAAAACCCTTGTGAGCCAAATTGATACCTCCACTCTACATACTCTGGAGTCGGAAATATCCGAACTTCGCCAAGAGTTAAACTTGCGAGACCAACTGGTTCAACAGTTATCTCAAGAGTTATTTCGATTAGTTAAAGGCAATACTACATTCTTACCAAGTCCGGAAGTTTCTGAGCGCAACCAATCTCAAATGTTAGCCTTGCGAGAACAATTGCAAGGTGTTGAACAACAGGTAGCGTTTTATCAGGAACAAATTGCCGATCGCGATACGGAAATTTATCACCTGCGTCAGTCTGTACAAGAATTAACTGACCGCAGCCGTATGTTAGAACAGGTGGTGCAGGAACTACCGCAAGTTTATCGCCAAAAATTTGCCGAACGTCTAGCACCAGTGAAAGAAAAAATGGCTCAATTGCAACGGGAAAACCGCCAGTTGCAAGCTGAACTGCAAAGCCTAAATTATCGTCTGGCAATTAAAAGCCGTCAAAGTGGTGGCAAGCTGGATTTACCAAGTTTTCAGCCTGCTACTCGGAGAGCTAGTTTACCCAGTTTCGGCTAATGCCTGAAGTATGGATCGTGGTGGATGAGGAGGTGGATGAGACTGGGAAACTGGTAGCTTCATCTCCCATAACTGCGGCAATGGTAAATGCGATCGCGCAAGCAGCGCACAGTACCAATCTAAAAACGTTGTCCTCCAAGTTGGTATATGCTGGCGATTTAACAGATAACTTGAATGCAACGGAAATTATATATTGTCCTTTAACTTTAAATATTTCCCCTCATTTTTCATTTCCCCACCAGCAAATTTACCAAGCTTGTCGCGATTTAGTAACTTTACGGCAATTAGTTCAACAGCAGTTAGGATATCCCAGTGGAGTCGGTAATCTGTGGTTGCCAGTGGTATTAACTAAAAAAGGGCCGCTTTACGCCGAAGCGATCGGTTTAGCCAACAGCCAAGAAGTCTCAGAAGATTTATCTCTAAACTCTTTAAGTTATATTCAACCAATCCATTTATCGGATGCCAAACGCCAATCAATATACGAATTCGGTTTTCGCTTATTAAAATTACTCGCTGCACCACCAGCTACTTATTTAATTCAATTTAGTTTTACAGATACACAAGAACAAATCTGTTTTGACCGACTTAGGCCCTTTCCCGCCGCACCCGCGATCGCCAGCCTTGGCATTCAGTCCCCGGATCTCTTCACCTGCCACTGGCACTGTTTAACAGGTCTACCCATTTTCGACCTGGTAATTAAAATGACTAATTGACACTTCCCCAAAAACTAAGTCAATATTAAAAGCAGTATTAAACTTTGTAAAGCAATAGTAAATGTCTCTTGAATTTATATCGCTCGAAAACATCCAGGAACTAGCACATCAATATGGCTATTGGGTAGTGTTCCTGGGAATTCTGCTAGAAAACATAGGTATTCCCCTGCCTGGTGAAACAATTACGATCGCGGGAGGATTTCTCGCTGGCAGTGGAGAACTAAATTACTGGTTTGTCCTGGGTAGCGCTATACTAGGAGCGTTTCTCGGTGGTATTTGCGGTTATGGAGTAGGCAGATACGGCGGTTGGCCTTTACTAGTAAATGCTGGAAAAATCTTTCGGGTACGAGAAGAAAAACTGCTGGAACTGAAGCAAGATTTTAGCAAAAACGCCGGAAAAACAGAAGTTTTTCTTCTCGTACCCGAAAGATTTTTCCAGCATTTACT
>CAZJJR010000183.1:0-241 GCA_964546365.1 uncultured bacterium
TGCTACCGAGCGTTACGTGATGGCAGTCAACGGGGTATCTTTTGAAGTTTTCCCAGGAGAAACATTAGGTTTAGTAGGAGAATCCGGTTGCGGTAAAAGTACTTTAGCCCGCACTTTACTGCGATTAATTCAACCGATGAGCGGTCAAATTCTGTTTGAAGGACGAGACATTACCGCGATTTCGGGTCAAGCGTTACAAAAGCTGCGGCGGGAAATGCAAATCGTGTTCCAAAATCCGTTT
>CAZJJR010000183.1:286-13089 GCA_964546365.1 uncultured bacterium
GATGCAGTGATGGAACCTTTGTTAATTCACGGGATATACAAAAAGCATCGCGAACGTCGCGATCGCGCAGCTTACTTGTTGGAACGAGTTGATTTAAACCCAGATTGGATGAACCGCTATCCTCATGAATTTTCCGGCGGTCAACGGCAGCGGATTTGCATCGCTCGTGCTTTAGCCCTCAATCCTAAATTTATCATTTGCGATGAATCGGTTTCTGCTTTAGATGTGTCGGTACAGGCGCAAGTGCTGAATTTATTGAAAGAAATTCAACAAGAATTCGGTCTCACTTATATTTTTATTTCCCACGATCTGAGCGTGGTCAAATTCATGAGCGATCGCATTATGGTCATGAATAAAGGCAAAATAGAAGAAATTGGCCCAGCCGAATTTATTTATCGCGAACCAGAGAAAGACTACACTCGTCAGCTAATTGCTTCGATTCCGATCGGCAGTTTAGAAAGAATTCAACAACGCCAGCGCTCTGAATTAAAAGTGAAAAATTAATCTTAAAGAAGGAGTCAGAAGTCAGGAGTCAGAATTCAGAATTCAGAAGTCAGGAGTCAGAATTAACAAATTTTCCCTTTTCCTAATTCCTAATCCCTCTACCTCTTCCCTAGCCCCTGCCCCCTGCCCCCTGCTCTACTACAACGAATTAGACGTAGCCTTAACTATGTTAGTAGGCGTACTCTTGACCAAAGCTCGCCATGCAAATTTCGGTAAAGCTAACATCCGTCGCCAGCGCCAAGGCTCTTGATACAAACGATACAGCCATTCCAAATGATTATCTCGCAGCCAACCTGGGGCGCGATTTTTTACGCCAGCCCAGATATCGAAACTACCACCAACCCCAATCCAAATCGCTTTCGGACAAAGGTGACGATGTTGGGCGATCCACAATTCCTGGCGGGGTACGCCCAGACCAACTAAAATTAGGCGAGGCTGTAATTCTTGAAGAGTTTGTAACAATTGTTGCTCTTCTTCCAATGAAAGGTAACCGTGCTGAGTACCTGCGATCGCCAAAGAAGGAAGTCGCTGCTGCCATATTTGGGCTGCTTTCTCAGTCACTCCAGGTTTACCGCCAAAGAAAAAGACCGGCCAGTTTTGGCCCATGTCCCCCACTTGCCATAGCAGAGTCTCTGCTAATTCAATTCCCGGACAGCGTTGCACTCTTTTACCCTTGAACCACAAGTAGAGTACCACTCCAGAACCATCAGGAATCACCAAATCGGCTTGGTGAATGATTTTCGCCAAACTAGTATTCTGCTCTGCTTGAATACTCATCTCGGCGTTTAGCGTTATTACGTGACCACCCATATGCTGGTGCAACCGTTCGAGCAGCCAAGCTGGATAATCATCCAATAGATGTACTGGTAACCCCAGTACGGGAAACGGTTGCGGCGTCTTAGTCATAATCCGTTCTTATACAGCCTCACATCACCACATCTATGCAGCATAGTTTAACTCGCATCAGAGTTACTGCGTACTTCCCAAGTCAGATTAATTAAGAAATTTTTTCATTTTTTGAGATTAGCTTAGCTCTCAGAGCGTTTTTTTCAAGGAACCATCAGCATAAAGCTCTAAGGGAACCAACTGCACTTTACCATCAATTTTGATTTTCGAGTATACTATCCGCACTAGAGGAGAATGATTTTGGTTATAACGGGTAGACATATCGATTACCTCCTGGATAAACTACTAAACACTTAAGTAGTCGATCGGCTAAATAGCTATGCTAGCTATTACTACTTAACATTGTTCTACAAAAAAATAGGCGATCGTTCCGGAGAAAATACCTAACCCAAGTTGCTATTTATATAATTGAGGCTGGTAGTAGGTAGTAAGAAGTAGGTAGTAGAAAAGCAAAAATAATTACCCTATCTGAATACTGACTCTTGAATACTGACTCCTAAATTCTGAATACTGAATACTGACTCCTCACCCATAACTTTTGACTAAATGTATAAAATTAAGCATAGTAAGTGTCAGTCTTACCCGTATAATTAATTTCATCCTCATAAAAGATTAAATGTCAGTAGCAATTTTCGTCTTAAGCCGTGAATTAAGTATTATTACAAAAGCACGAACGAGAAATGACAGAGCGCTACTGACAGGAGAAGAAATATGTTAAGCAATCTGACAGAAAAGCAAACTCGTCTCGATTATTACTATCAACAAATTCAAGTTATCATTCTCAATCGTCAAAATCCGATCTCCGGACTTTTACCTGCCAGTACTGCCATTAACGCCCACGGCGACTATACCGATGCTTGGGTGAGAGATAACGTTTATAGTATTTTAGCTGTTTGGGGATTGGCGCTAGCTTACCGGAAACTCAATCAAGATTTCGGACGCACTTACGAGTTAGAACAAAGCGTCGTTAAATTGATGCGCGGACTGTTATTTTGCATGATGCGTCAGTCCCATAAAGTAGAATGTTTCAAACAAACCCAATCTCCCTTAGATGCTCTACACGCCAAGTACAACACGAAAACAGGAGATGTAGTAGTAGGGGACGGAGAATGGGGTCATTTGCAATTAGATGCGACTTCTCTATTTTTGTTAATGCTATCTCAAATGACCGCCTCTGGGTTAAATATTATTTTTACGATCGACGAAGTTAATTTCGTCCAGAATTTAGTTTATTATATCGGTCGCGCTTATCGTACTCCAGATTACGGTTTATGGGAAAGAGGTAATAAAATAAATCGCGGTAACCCAGAACTAAATGCTAGTTCTGTGGGGATGGCAAAAGCAGCATTAGAAGCAATCAACGGCTTAAATTTATTTGGCGTAAATGGTAGCCAATCTTCCGTAATTCACGTATTGCCAGATGAAATTGCCAGGGCGAGGATTACTCTCAAATCCATATTGCCGAGAGAATCTAGTTCTAAAGAAGTAGACGCCGCTCTATTGAGTATCATTAGCTTTCCTGCTTTTGCAGTAGAAAACGAGCAGTTAATCGATCGCACTAAGAAAAAAATCATCGATAAATTGCAAGGAACCTATGGTTGCAAACGATTTTTGCGAGATGGACACCAAACAGTTGTAGAAGATACCAGCCGTTTGCATTACGAACCGTGGGAACTCAAGCAATTTGAAAATATTGAATGCGAATGGCCGTTATTCTTCACTTATCTGCTGTTAGATAGCTTGTTTAAAGGAGAGCGAGAACAGGTAAAATATTATCAAGCAAAATTAGAAAAACTGCTGGTAGAACGAGATTCTTTGTCACTTCTGCCAGAATTGTATTACGTACCAGCAGAAAAGATAGAAGCTGAAAAAGTAAATCCTCATAGCCAACCACGCTTACCTAATGAAAATATCCCTTTAGTGTGGGCGCAAAGTTTGTATTTTCTAGGTCAGATGTTGAGTGAAAATCTGATCGCGATCGGAGATATCGATCCGTTAGGGAGACATCTTTGTATTAATAAAAATCCCAACCCATTAGTACAAATTGCGCTGTTAGCTGAAGATGAAAATTTACAAAATGAATTGTCAGGTTATGGAATTCCTACCGAAATACCCGGTCAGGTAGAACCAATTCAGATCCGTCAAGCTAGCGATTTATCTGCTGTTTACACTCAAATTGGCCGTAACGATAAACTTGGGTTAACCGGTCGTCCGGTGCGAAGATTGCGAAGTCTGACTACATCGAGAATTTTTCGGATTCGAGGAGAGACGATCGTATTTTTACCTGCATTTTTGGATAAGCAACAGTTTTACTTAACTTTAGATTACCATTTCTTAGTAGATCAAGTAAGAAGTGAATTAGCTTATATCCAAAGGAATTGGAACGAGTTGGGGCGACCTACCATGACTTTGTTGCTGACTCATTCCATGCTAGAAGCAGGTAGCGAAGCGTTACTAAACTTGATGCAGGAATTAAATGATGGTTGTTGCAATGGGGTGCAGGTTAAGCTGGGGCGTTTGAATCAATTGATGCTAACTTCCGGAAAGGAAAGAATTGATTTCATCCACGATTTTGAGTTCAGTCAATCGGCAGTTAAAGATGCTGTAACTGTTAAATACTATTTGGGCTATCATCCCCAAAAAAATTGGCCTTTAAGTCATACTGAAGAATTCACTTTGGAGTGCGAAACTAATATTGCATTTTTGCTCAACTGTTTGCGGGAATCAATAAACGTTTACGAACAAATTGAGTTGTTACAAACTTTAACTCGGTTGAAGGGACTGGATTTCGACACTGGTTTGGGTGGGCCGAAAAACCCGGTCAGCGTGGCATATTTACTGCAAGAAGTTTATGAAAAAGCAGGTAGAGGAATTGTTAAAACCGGGCAGAACTTTACCATATATTGGTCTGTTGTACGTCGGGCAGCGGGTTTGTTGGGTATGGTTGATATCAGTTTATCCGATGCGGTAACTGATATTTTGGTAAGACAAAAACAGATTTCGGTAGGTAAATCTTATAGCGAAATTTCTTTAATTACGCGCCCGATGTCTTACCGAGAAATTATTGATAAGATTAATGAATTTTGCGGAGAAGATACTCGCGATCGCGTTCTCACCCAAGAAGTTCTCCTATACCTTGGTTTGCTGATTAAAGCGGAACCAGACTTATTCAACGGGTTGTTAACTTTGCGAGTTGGTTATCTGATTTTGTTAATTACTATTGAATTGGCGCGAGAGTTGAAAATTACCCAGGATGAAGCCCACGAAAGGTTAATGGAATTGAGCCCTTTTGAGGTAAAGAATCGCCTGCGCCAAGTATTAGCTGGTTATGAAGGAATGAATCAATTATTGCGTCAGCAGGAATCTCTCCACGTAAAACAATCAGAACAGGATATCGAGTGGGTAGTGCTACCGGATAAAGAAGCAGAGGAATCACCGAATGGGAGTTGGTTGCACAAACGCCAACGAGATGGTGCGCTAAACCGAGTACCGAAAGATTTTTATCCTCGCGTTTGGGAATTACTCAAACATTGCAAAGGTTTGGTAATCGGGGATAAGTTAGAAAGACGCAATCGTTTGGATAGTGATTGGTTGCTGGCGGAAATGACACCGGGAGAAAAGAATTTTGCACTGCAAGTAGAGCATTTACTCAATAAAATTCAGGCTCCGGAATATCGGCAGGTTAATATTGAGACATTGATGGAATTAGCTGCCATTGCCGATCGCAATCCCAACTTACGCATTGAAGATTATATCGTGCTGGACGTTTTGATCGGTCATGCGGTGCGATTGGCTTTTCTAGAGAAATTTCCCGATCGCGCAAATCGCTATGATGAGTATAAGGCGGCGGCGTGGCGTGCTTTTTACGATACTTCTCCTTATGTTTGCGCTAGTTACGTGGTGAAGGCGTTCCGCTTCTTGACTCGGTTTGGCACTACTGCTGCTTAAATAGAATAGCTTGGAAAAACCGGGTTTCTTAAAGAAACCCGGTTTCTGGTTCTTCCCAATAATGAAGCCTGCAAAAAACCCAAACCATCGCCGTGTTATCCACATTGAATTTGCGGCAGAAGAACTACCGGGAGGTTTAGAATGGTATGGTTCATAGTTGTGGTGAAATTATGACGACAGAAATAGAAGCTAACCGACAAAAATTGTATGAGACAGATTATCTGAAATGGATTGAAACTACCATCGAAAAATTGCAAAATCGCGACTATTCAAATATCGACTGGTCAAATTTAATTGAGGAATTAGGAGATATGGGGCGCAGCGAGCGCAGGAGTTTAAAAAGTAATCTCGTGATTATATTTCTTCATTTACTTAAATGGCAGTATCAACCGGAATTGAGAAGTGGTAGTTGGAAAGGTAGCATCGTTGAACATCGCAGAGGCATTCGTGAAGCGCTCAAAGATTCACCTAGCCTCAAGCCTTTTTTAGAAGAAGTGTTTGCTGAATGTTATTCTGATGCAGTTGAACAAGCGAGTGCGGAGACAGGACTTTCAGTGGAGATTTTTCCAGACAGTTGTCCTTATACACCTATAGAAGTTTTAAATAGTAATTTTTGGGGAGAATGAGATAAAAATTAGGAATTTTTTATTCTGGCTCCTGACTTTTGACTCCTGAATTCTGCCTTCTTAATCGATCGGAATCTCAATCGTAAATTCCGTTCCTTTTCCGAATTCCGAGTGGCATTTTAAAGTTCCGTTGTGTTGCTCTACAACAATTTGATGGGAAATATACAAACCTAAGCCAGTACCGGAACCTACGGGTTTCGTAGTAAAAAAAGGCTCGAAAATTTTTGAGAAAACTTTTCTGGTCATCCCGATTCCGTTATCTGCGATCGCAATAGCTATGCGTTCTGAATTTATCCGATAAGTCCGAATCGAAATAGTAGGGTTTCGGTTATACCCTTTCTCGTATCCTTCTACTAAAGCGTCAATAGCATTATTGAGCAGGTTCATAAATACTTGATTTAGTTGACCTGCGTAACAATTAATTAAAGGTAATTTTCCGTACTCTTTAATGACTTGGATTTCGGGAATTTGTACTGGTTTTTTTTGCTTTGTAGCTACTGGAGAATGGAGGCGATGTTGTAAAATCAGCAACGTGCTATCGATGCCGGAATGAATGTCTACTTGTTTGAATGCACTTTCATCGTGGCGAGAGAAATTTCTGAGCGATCGCACTATTTCTCGGATGCGTAATGCTCCCGCACCCATAGAACTGAGGATTTTTGGTAAGTCATCTATGATAAATTCCAAATCTATTTCTTCGGTAAATTTTGCTAATTTCGCGGTTGGAGTTGGGTATTCTTCCCGATAAACGCGAATCAAATCCAGCAAATTTTGAATGTAGTTGCAAGTATATTCAATATTACCGTAAATAAAATTAATCGGGTTGTTAATCTCGTGGGCGATCCCCGCTACCAACTGCCCTAAACCGGACATTTTTTCGCTTTGGATGAGTTGAGCTTGCGTTTGCCGTAATTCCTGTAAGGTAATCTGTAATTGACGCGCTTGTTCTCTTAATTGCGCTTCCGATTGGCGCAAAGCTTCTTCGGCTAATTTGCGATCGCTAATATCCTGTACGGTGCCGAACAGCTTAATCGTTTTACCTTCAGAGTCTTTAATAGCTTGCCCTTTTGCCGCCACATATGTAAGAGAATCGGGACGCACGACTCTAAATTCAATTTCATAGGATTTTCCTGTATGAATAGCTTCTTCTATTGAGCGATTTAATAATTGCCAGTCATCGGGATGAATCAACTGTTTGAGTTCTGAAAAAGCTGGTTCTAGCTGCTCTGGAGTACGTCCGAAAATGCGAAATATTTCATCCGACCAAGTAATTTTATTTGCTTGTAATTCCAACTCCCAGTTACCCAAATTTGCTAATCTTTCAGCCTCCGCCAGCCTTGCTTCTTTAGCTTTTAATTCTCGCGTTCGCTCTTTGACTCGTTGCTCTAATTTATGGGAATAATCTTCTAATTGTCGATTGGCTTTCGCTAAATTTTCGTAAAGTAAAGCATTTTCTAAAGAAATGGCCGCTTGAGTAGAAAGTATGTTGAGTATTTGCAATCGTTCCCCAGTAAAAGCTCCCACAGACAGGTCGTTTTCCAAGTAAAGAATAGCGATAAATTTGCCTTGATTAAAAATAGGATTGCATAATATAGATTTTGATTTTTTCCGCACGATATAAGAGTCGTTGATAAATAATCCTTGGTTGCTAGCATCACTTAAAACAACCATCGATTTGGTTCTCAAGACGTAGTTAATTACTGTCAGTGGCAAATCTTGGCTAAATTCTAATGGAATGGATTGTCGAACGACAACTTCTTCTGAATCTACCGATGCTGCCGCTTCGATCGTCATTTTTTTACCTTGAGGCAAAAGTAAAAATCCTTTAGTCGCTCCGGCATTTTCTATTAAAATTTTAATTAAATAAGCAAGCAAATTATTTAAATGAATTTTTTCTGATATGGCTTGCGTTGCTTTGATTACCGTGGCCAAATCCAGCATTGAATTGGTAGAATTACTCACAGTAGTTTTATTAGAAATAGTCGAAAATGAATGGCTAGATTGAATTAAAGTTAAGGGAGGTTCTGTACGGGAAATTAGGGCTGGATATCGTGATTCCAAATCTTTCAGTTTTGCCACCGCACCCCAGCGCATATAGGCATAGTAAGCATCAGTTATGTAAGTTTTAGCAATTTTTTGCCTACCAAGCGCGAGATGAAACTCTGCTGCTAGTTCGCAAGCCAAAGCTTCTTCTTGAACGTAACCTTCTCGAACAGCACCTTGAATTGCTTTTTCATACAAATCCATTGCTTTTTCATTCTGCCCCAAAACTCTAGCTTTCTCCGCTTCCACTAATTCGTACTTATGCTGAAAATTACTAGGACAAAAAGAAGCCCAATTCAGCAATAATTGCTGGTTTTCTTCAACAACTTCTAGCTGAGATTTGGTGTCGGGGTATCTTCCTAAAATCGCCAGAGATTGGTAAAAATTTTGTTCGGAAATGAAGTTCATGCCACCAACTGAGGCGATATGTTGTTTCGTCAAAGCAGCATTAGTAACGGCTCCATCATAATCCTTAAATAAATACAAAATAATTGTTTTTGCTAAATAAAGAATGGCTAGTAAACTATAATTATGCGTTTCTTGCAAATAGATAAGAGTTTTTGATTCATTGAAATATTCACCGATTAAAATACGATCGTTTTCTGCATTTCCCGTCATATTTAAAATAAATTGTTTCCATATTTTTAATCCGATCGAACTAGAATTTTGTTTGAAATTATCAACTAATTCAATATATTTTGAAAAGCTTTCTTCGACTATTTCTAAGCTCAAACCACCAAATAAAGAAAAGGTACAATAATGAAGGGTAGAGTAGCATACATAATCTAAATCTCCTGTTTCTAGACCTGCTTCAATCCCTTCAAGTAGAGGATTTAACATTTCTAAAAATGGTTCTTTCCAGTGCCTTACCATTGTATTAAATAATAAATAAACTTTACATTTTAATTCTCTAGCATCAAAATCTTCTAATAATTTTACGCTTAATTTGCCAAATTCATATCCATCGTCAAAATTAAAAAACACTGCACTCATGAGCTTGGCATATTCTGCATATACTAAAGGAGCTAAAGAAGAGTTACCATATTGAATACATAAATCCACCATTTTAAAGATAACTAATAAATAAAGATGAGGAGATGTTACGTAAACTGGAATAGAGATCGCTGATAAAATGCGAACGGCTGCCATTTTATGTTGGTCTGTCATTAATGGCAGGTTTTGCAAATCTTGAATATTTTTAATTTTTGACTTTAATTCATTGTAAAGTCGGGCTGGTAAATTTATTTCATTTGCCAGTTGCTCGTCTAGAGCGATCCCTAGCATTGATAAAACTTCTAATCCAGTATCTCTAGCCAGTAACATTTTGTTTTGGTAATAATAAAGTTCTATTAATTTGTAATAAATTCTTACTTTGTCTAGCAAAGTCTTAGCTTTTAATAAGACAACTTTTGCTAATTGTTCCGCTTCTTCAAAATGAGTATTAAGGTATTTAGTTTCTACTGCTGACTCGTAAATTGCTAGGGTCAATTCGTAGCGATTTTCCCAACAATCTTCAGTTAAAAGTTCCAACGATACAGTTAAATACTTAAGGACAGCTTCGTAAGCATTTGCAGCTTTGGCTTTTTTTGCCGCGATCGAATTAAGATGAGCGAGTTCGTATTTTTCCGATGATTTGCTAATCAAATCAATTCCGAAATTCAGTTGATTCACTAGTGCAAAAATATTTTCTTTTTGCTGTTCGGGTGTAGTATGTTTTAGTAGCAATTGACCGATCTGAAAGTGAGTGATTTTTTTTTTAGTTTCAGGAATTAGAGAATAAGCTGCTTGCTGTACCCGATCGTGCAGAAATTTATAGGGGATTTGGATGGAAGTGCCTCGATTGCAAAGAATATCGTCAATTTGTCGATCGTCTGAGGTTTCGGAAATAAATAAAGGGATTTTATAAGCATCGTTTAATGGTAAAATCAATCCTGCTTGCAGTACTGGCCAAAGCAATCTCGAAGTAGTTAAAGGCGATTCTTCATTGGCGATCGCTAATACATCTAGATTAAAACGATTACCGAGACAAGCCGCCAACTGCAAAACTTCTTGAGAAGTTTCTGGCAGTTTTTGAATTTGAGTGGTCATTAACTCAATAATGCTTTTATCCGTAATACCAATTGCTTGAATTTCTTCTATATTCCATTGCCACTGGCGCTTCTTAAAGTTATAAGCAATCAGTTTTTCTTGGTAAATAACTTTGAGTAATTGAGTTAAAAAGAAGGGATTGCCTTGAGTTTTACCGTATAAAAGTTCGGCTAAAGTAGTCACTCTTTCGTTATTCTCTGGATAAGCGATACTATCGGCAATTAATTGCTTGGCATCGCTAAAACTCAGGGGTGTGAGATGAATACTCGATAAATTGCCGTGACTCTCTCTAATTTTACCCAATGTATCCATTAAAGGGTGAGTTGCGCTTACTTCGTTATCTCGATAAGCACCGATTAATAACAAATATTGAGTATGGGGATCGGTCATCAGCAGATAAATTAACTTTAGCGATGCGAAATCTATCCACTGTAAATCGTCTAAAAAAATCACTAAGGGATGAGATTTATGAGTAAAAACATGAATGAATTGCTTGAATACGCGATTGAATCGATTTTGGGATTCCGTCGCTCCCAATTGCGGTACTTCTGGTTGTTCGCCAATAATTAATTCAAGTTCGGGAATAACTTCGGTAACGATTCTACCTTGCTCTCCTAAGGCTGCTAAAATTTTTTGTCGCCAAGTTTCTATTTCCGATTGATTTTCCGTTAATAGCAGTTGGATCAATTCCGTAAGAGCTTCGATGAAAGCTGAATAAGGAATATTCCGTTTAAATCGATCGAATTTGCCAGCAATGAAATAACCGCGCTGTCTTACAATAGGTTTGTGAAGTTCATGCACTAAAGCAGATTTACCGATGCCGGAATAACCTGTCACTAATATCATTTCTGCATTGCCGTTGGAGATACTATTCTCCTTTCCAGAGGCTACGGGATTGTCCTTCGGAGACGCTACGCGAACGAAAGATGTTAAAAGTTGTTCGACTTGCGCTTGACGACCGTATAGTTTTTGCGGGATCAGTAATTGACTGGATAAATCTTCTCGACCGATGGGAAAATATTCGATCTTGCCTGTATTTTCTAGCCGCTCTAAACAATTTTCCAAGTCTACTTTTAGACCTTCTGCGCTTTGATAGCGGTCTTCAGCAGTTTTTGCCATCAATTTCATTACGATATCCGATAGCACTTGCGGAATGCTGTTATTTATCTCTACTGGTGGTAGCGGTTGAACTGCTAGATGGCAGTGAATTAGTTCGAGAGCATCGAGATTTTTGAATGGTAGTTCTCCCGCGAGCATTTCATAAAAAGTAACTCCCAACGAATAAAAATCGCTGCGGTAATCGATCGAGCGATTCATTCTACCGGTTTGTTCCGGTGGCATATATGCAAGGGTGCCTGAGAGTTGGTTGGGATGACTGATGCTTTGGGTTTCTTTTGATAAGCGAGTAGCAATGCCGAAATCGTTAATTTTTACCTGATTTGTTTCTGTATTTATCAGGATGTTCTGGGGTTTAATGTCTTTGTGAATAATATAGTTATTATGCAGTTCGGTGAGGATTACTGAGAGTTGGATTCCTATTTGGAGAATTTCTTTGATTGAGAAGGAGTGAAAGAGAAAGTAATCTTGAAGAGAAATGCCGTTAAAATCTTCTAAAACTAAGGCAAATTTGTTGTCAAATGCTATTAAATCCAGGGCTTTTACTATGCCTTTTATCTTGAGGTTTTTAGTTAGTTGATATTCTTGCCTTAAACGGGTAACTTGTTCGAGTTTGGGATATTCGCTTCTGAGCGACTTGAGAATTACAGGCTGTCGGTCTGATTCTCGGAGCGCTTTATAAATAATCGTATGGATGCTTTGATAAATTTCCGAAATAATTTGATATCCAGGTATGTATAGCATAATTTAGTACCCATATTACGGTTTTACTGGCTGTAGAGGCAAATTTATTAATTGAAAATTTGTTGGATTTATGGTGCTGTTTTAACAGTTTTTGCTCGTCATCAAAAATCCAATTTATGTTAAGTTTTACTTTTTTAGATTGTTGAAGGTGTTTGACTAGTTAAGCGCCGTATTCATTTCGTCAGATTTGATAGATAGAACGCGAACTACCATTTCTTGGGTTTTTTGGCTGATGGTATCCCACTCACTATTAGCCAATTTTAAATCGCTTTCGATCTGGACGGCGTTTAACTTATGAAAAGCGTTGTTTATATCTCGCTTAAAGCTTTTAAGATTAGCCAAAATAGACAACCATTCAGTAGTGATTGCTTTGTGAGCTTCACATATATAACAGGTGGTTTCAAAAAGGGATTCAAAATCTTCTGTTACTTGATTAAGTAGGCAGGTATTGGTGTAAATTAAGGTGATTTTTTGGTAAGGCTCTTGCAGTTGATTGAGATAATCTGCTAAAGACGCGATAATATTTGCGAATGTTTGGGAGCCGGACGAAATTATCGGTATTTTAGGTGGATTGCTCGATGGCATGGGAATGGTTGCGGGAAAGGCAGTAAGTTCTTCGATCGCGGCATCAAAATTTTGATTAACTACTTTTAATTCGGCTCTAAACTTATCATTGTCGCTCTGAATTTCGCTTTTGAATTCCTGTAATATTGCAGCCATTGCTTGGGCGTTTGATTTGCTTTTTTCTGCTTCTTTTTCTAAGCGATCGAGCAAATCGACAAAGCGCTCTTTTGCTTCATTCTTTTTGCCAAGGAATGGAACGATCGA
>CAZJJR010000184.1:0-935 GCA_964546365.1 uncultured bacterium
TTAACGCTGATTCGTAATCTTGATAAAGGTAAAGGACTTGCGCTTTCAAAACATGATATTCGCAAATCGCAGCCATGCTTTTATGGCGATGAAAGCTATCGAAATATTCTGATTCTACAGCCTCATCATTTTTTCCAACTAAGGTCAATATGGCAATTTTATTAGCTAAAATGATGTCACTCGACCATTGATTTTTTGTCTTATTGCAAAACCACAAAAAATCTTCAAACTCTTCTAAAATATGCTGTAAATTTATTCCTTGATAGTACAAAGTTATAGCTTGGAACATTCGATTATAACCCGACCATTGTAAGTTCCCAGATTCCACGCCTATCTTAAATCCTTCATTATTAATCGAGTTAGTAGTTTTTATATGCGCTACCCAACAGTTGAGGTAGTTACTAAATATCACGCTATCTTGACAGTTTTGCGACCAATTATTAAAGTTTTGACTTAAAGCCAGAGATAGCTTACCAAATTGATAGCCAGCTTGGTATTCCCCTAAAATGGCACTTAAAATAATTCCATAACAAGAGTAGCAGTAAGAACCTCCTGCCACAAAACCATATTCCAAAGAAAGATTGATGGCTTTAACAACTGTCCATTTCCAAATATCTTGATGGGAAAAAAATGTTAATGGCCCCATATTACCTAGCAATTTCATTGCCATTTTTTGAGCGGGGTCTTTCATTTTTTCTTCATTGATTAAAGCCGCGACTTCTCGATCGACTAAATTGATTCTGGCTAGAGTAAGTTCTCGTTCGACGGCGGTTAGCCAATCTGTTTCGGGCAATTCAAATCCCAGCCATTCGAGTGCTTTTAACCCTGCTTGGATAGCTTCTTCATATTTCATTAATAAGGTATACTGCACGATCAGCATATTGTAAACTTCAGCTTTTTCCAATGCAGAATTTGCTCGATCAACTGCTGTTTCA
>CAZJJR010000184.1:1044-13044 GCA_964546365.1 uncultured bacterium
AGGTTGCCAAATATTTTTAGGTAAATTATCTAAAGTACTTCTTAAATATTCCCTAGCTGCTCTGTAAGCAAGCGAGTCTTTGGCTTTGCGAGCCGCTAATATGTTTAAATTAGCTAATTCAATTTTTTCCGATTCATTATCTAAAAGTTGCCAGCCAATATTGAGATGATCGACTAATTCAAAAATTCTTTCTAAGCGCTGTTCGAGAGAAATATTAGCTAATAATAGGCGACCGATTTGTAAATGAACTTCTTGCTGACGCTTTTGCTCGATTAACGCATAAGCTGATTGTTGTACTCGGTCGTGAAGAAAAGCATAAGTGAGTATGACTAGATGAGATTTAATTACTTCTTCATTGGTGATTTCTAAATCCGAAGTAGGAAGAATTAAACCTTCTTGAATTGCAGGCAAAAGGCCGGAAAATACTTCAAAGGCTGTTTTTTCAGAAATAATCGCTAAAGTATTCAAATCGAACTTGTTGCCAACGCAGGCTGCTAATTGAAGTAAATGTTGGGTTAATTCTGGTAATTTTTTTAATTTTCCGATCATTAAATCCACCACGTTTTCCGTGATGCCCATAGCTTCGATTTGCTCTACATCCCAATGCCATTTACCTTGACGATCGGCTGATGAAGATGATTGAGGAAGTGCAAAATTCAAGAGATTTTCTTGATAGAGAGTCTTCAAAAATTGGTTGATAAAAAACGGGTTTCCTTCAGTTTTTCGCATAACCAATGCGGCTAAAGATTTTACGGTATTTGGATCGCTATGCAGGGTTTCGGCAATTAGTTTATTAACACAATTTAGTTCTAAAGGTAACAAGGTAATCTGATGCAGTATGGCTCCTTTAGCAGCTAGACTGTCTAGGGCGATCGATAACGGATGCGTAGGATAAATTTCATTATTTCGATAAGCGCCAATTAAGAATAGATAGCGCATATCTCGATCTGTCATTACGATTTCTATTAAATTCAAAGTAGCAGCATCAGCCCATTGTAAGTCGTCTAAAAAAATAACTAACGGATGACATGGGTGGCAAAATACTCGAATAAAATTTTGAAAAACTAAATTAAACCGATTTTGCGATTCGGCAGGCCCTAATTCTTGGACGGGAAGTTGCGGCCCAATAATTAACTCTACTTCTGGTACAACGTCAATAATGATTTGTCCGTTCGTACCGAGTGCAGTTAAGAGTTTATCTTTCCAATGCTCGATTTCTTCTTCATTTTCAGTCAATAATTGTCGGACTAAAGACTGAAAACCATTGACTATTGCTGAATAGGGAATATTACGCTGAAATTGGTCAAATTTTCCAGATATAAAATAACCTTTCTGGCGGGTAATTGGTTTATAAATTTCTTGTACTAATGCAGATTTACCAATTCCTGAATAGCCAGATACCAACATCATTTCAGCGCTTCCCTGACTAACTCGATCGAACGCAGCTAACAAAGTTTCTACTTCCCGTTCTCGACCGTAAAGTTTTTGAGGAATTTGAAATTTATCAGAAATATCCTGTTGACCTAAAGTAAATGACGCCACCTTACCCTTCGCTTGTAACTGAGTTAGGCATTCTTCTAGATCTACTTGAATTCCCCATGCACTTTGATATCTTTCTTCCGCAGTTTTGGCTAATAGCTTTGTAACGATATCTGAAATTGCCACTGGAATTTTTGGGTTAATTTCATGGGGGGGTATTGGTTGTTTGGCAATATGACAAAGGACTAATTCCATTGCATCGTTACTCGGAAATGGTAATTGATGAGTTAGTAACTCGTAAAAAGTGACGCCCAGAGAATAAAAATCTGTTCGATAATCTAGCGATCGGTTCATTCTCCCCGTTTGTTCGGGAGACATATAAGCAAGAGTTCCTTCTAAAACGTTGGGATTTTTAATAGTAGGAGTTTCACGGGATAAAACCGTAGCAATTCCAAAATCAATAATTTTAACTTCCTGAGTTTGATGATTTAAAACAATATTAGAAGGATTTAAGTCTTTATGAATAACGTTAGCAGCGTGAATTTCTCCCAATATTTTGGTGATTTTAATCGCAATTTCTAAAAAAGTATTTAGATTACAAGTTTGTTCGTTGATGATTCTTTTTAAAGACTCGGCTCCGAAATCTTCTAAAATCATTACTAAGCTAGCTTGATATTTTTCCAAGCCATAAACTTTAATTACTCCGCTTAAATTCAAGTTGCGGGTAATCTCATACTCTTGTTTATAACGAATTAGAGAGGTTAATGAGGGATATTCTTGTTTGAGTATCTTCAGAATTATGGGTTGATTATCTAGTTCTCTCACTCCGCGATAGACTAGAGAGTTAGTACTTTCGTATATTTTATTGAGTAAATGGCAACCAACTAAATTCATAAGACAATAGTTTGTGTAAGTAATTTTGCCAAAATCAATAAACAAAACGATACACGCTAATGGATTACATTAGCTATGTTTTACATTGATTTGGATTAGTTTATGTACGAGAATTAATCGGAATAATAGGCTGGGAAATAGCTAACTTTTGTTTAATCCATTCGATTGATTTGGCAAACAAAAATATTAAGTTCTGATATTTAGCTTAAGCTTAATTACGATAAAATTACTAAAAGGTAACAAAAATTAAAAATTAATTAAGCTTTTTTAGAATCTCACGAGTAATCACTGTTTGTGGCTTAAACTGCTTAAATTAAAAGGGCAATTGTTGAGTATTTCACTAAATTTGTCATCCGTAGAAATACTGTTTTTATAAATTATTCTAAGAAATTAAAAATAGACTAAATGATTTAAAAAGTAGTAACTTAATTTCTAAATTATGCAAAATTTACTATTTTCTGGCTGAGGTAGCTTATTCATGTTGAGCGATCGCAACTTGCCACTTACCTTTTTTCTTGTGTAATTTGAAAGATGGAAAAGACTGTAAAACTTTCAGCAAGCTGCCATTTAACTTTAAATTATCCTTAATCACGGTGTTAATCGATTGACCGTATTGTTTGTGGAATTCAGTACCTATAACTTCTAGGTAAATCGGATTTCCTGCGGACTTATTAGTTAATTCATCCAAAAGGGTAAATAAAGCTTTTTCTAGGTTTTCCGCTGAATTAATATCTGACAAAGTTTGAATACCGACTTTACTAGTACTATCGTTAGGCTGTAGCGTAATTTTGCTTTCTATTTTGTCCGAGGATTTGAAGTCAAACAAACTTACATAAACAGGAGATTCGTTTGACGGCTGATGCACCACAAAAAAATCGGGTCGATCGAGAAAAATATCTTTCGATTTCTTCCCCGGCAGATGAGTAGCAATTACCTGACTGAGCACCAAATTATACTTGCTGTGAAACAAACTAACAATTCTAGAAATTTTAATCCAATGCAAGCCCGTTCTCTCTTGTTCGGTTTTGATTAAATCTGCCAACTGAGAGATTAATTCTGCAATAGAGGGGATTTCCGGTACGGGCTTTAAAGAATAACTTTGAGTTTGAGCAGTTTTAATATTGAAAGCTATAATTTTATCACCTTGTTTGCGGACGCGATAAACAGTTAAACCGTGAGTTTGTAACGTATTGCATAAATGAGTTAAACCGTTATCGGAAGAACAAACTAAAACTTCTCTAGCGTTAGGATAATGCACGAAAATCGAAGAACCAACTGTTGCCATTTTAAAATCAGCACTATCTTTTCCGGGCGGTACGTGAATTAATTCGTAACCCCGTCCGTGAAATTCTAAATCTTGCTTACCCATGCTGCGCCAATTGGCAAATGCAACTTTAATTTGAATGGGATAAGTGCAAATTCCCGCTAGAAATTTTTCTGTTTCTACATCTAGTTGTAAATTTTCGGCATCTAGTAATAAAATCGCAATACTCGATTGAGCGGGATAAGCAATATTTGGAACGGGTGATGTAGTTAGTTCAGGTTGTTTTGGCTCTTGACGAGCGGCTGGTATATCAAGCAAAAGTGTTGGCTGAATTAATTGACGCACTTCTCCGATTAATAACTTAAATTCATTTGTCTGGAAAAAGTCGTTCGTTAGAATAATTTGCAGGAATTTTCTTAGCTTGAGGATGAGTGTTTTTCGATCTTCAGCCGTACCAATTTCTTTTTTGAGTTTGTTGAGAAAGAGAGTTTGATTTTTAGCATCCTGCCATTTAACTTTCCGATATTTTTCATTCAGCAATTCAGGTTGCTGTTGCTGAATGTTAAGGACAGCTTGATAGGCAAAAGTGCTAATTCGATCGACAATTACAGGTTCATTCACTTTCGACAAATTGTAGTTATCCAAAAAATTCCATCCCGCGCAGTGGGTAGGCTCTCAGTCCATAATATGAGGAAGACAAAGCTTCACATATTTTAATTATGGCTAGAGATTTGCGGGGATTCATCAAACTGCTGGAAGAAAAGGGACAATTAAAACGGATTACAGCTTTAGTTGACCCAGATTTGGAAATTGCAGAAATTTCCAACCGGATGTTGCAACGGGGTGGCCCCGCGCTAATATTTGAAAATGTGAAAGGGGCGGCGTATCCGGTTGCGATCAACTTGATGGGAACGGTGGAACGCATTTGCTGGGCGATGAATATGCAGCACCCGGAAGAGTTGGAAGCATTGGGCAAAAAGCTGAGTATGCTGCAACAACCGAAACCACCTAAGAAGATCGCACAGGCAGTAGAGTTTGGCAAGGTGCTGTTTGATGTGGTGAAAGCAAAACCGGGGCGAGATTTTTTCCCTGCTTGTCAGCAAGTTGTCATCCAAGGAGAAGATCTGGATTTGACTAAAATTCCGATGATTCGGCCTTATTCGGGTGATGCGGGGAAAATTATCACTTTGGGTTTGGTGATTACGAAGGATTGCGAAACCGGAACGCCGAATGTGGGGGTTTATCGCTTGCAATTGCAATCTCGCAATACGATGACGGTGCATTGGTTGTCGGTGCGAGGTGGGGCAAGGCATTTGCGAAAGGCGGCGCAGATGGGGAAAAAGTTGGAAATTGCGATCGCGCTTGGTGTCGATCCCCTGATCATTATGGCCGCCGCTACGCCCATTCCAGTAGATTTGTCAGAATGGCTGTTTGCCGGACTTTACGGGGGTTCTGGCGTGCAGTTGGCAAAATGCAAAACGGTGGATTTGGAAGTGCCAGCAGACTCGGAAATCGTCTTAGAAGGCACGATTACACCTGGGGAAGTGTTGCCCGATGGCCCATTTGGGGATCACATGGGTTACTACGGTGGGGTGGAAGATTCGCCGCTGATTCGCTTCCACTGCATGACGCACCGCAAAGACCCGATTTATCTGACTACTTTCAGCGGTCGTCCGCCCAAGGAAGAAGCGATGATGGCGATCGCGCTTAACCGCATCTACACCCCTATTTTACGACAACAAGTATCGGAAATTGTGGACTTTTTCCTACCAATGGAAGCGCTGAGTTACAAAGCAGCAATTATTTCCATTGATAAAGCATATCCCGGTCAAGCAAGACGGGCAGCTTTAGCTTTTTGGAGTGCTTTACCTCAGTTTACTTACACCAAATTCGTGATTGTGGTTGATAAGGATATAAACATTCGCGATCCCAGACAAGTAGTGTGGGCAATTAGTTCAAAAGTTGACCCGTCAAGAGATGTTTTCATTCTGCCCAATACACCTTTTGACAGTTTGGATTTCGCCTGTGAAAAAATCGGTTTAGGCGGCAGAATGGGCATTGATGCTACTACCAAAATTCCCCCGGAAACCGAACACGAATGGGGCGCACCTTTAGAGTCAGATCCGGATGTAGCAGCAATGGTAGAAAGACGTTGGGCTGAGTATGGTTTGGCGGATTTGCAATTAGGAGAAGTTGACCCGAATTTGTTTGGATATGATATGAGATAACAGCCCATCTCTTACTCCCTCTGTGTAGATTCAGATCTTGCGCTAGGGTCAGAAACCCGGTTTCTTGCGATTGACTTCACCTAAAAGTTTGGATTTTCAGATAGAAACCGGGTTTTTTGATACTTATTAAAAAAGATGCCAGAACAGAGTCACCGGAGAGAGAGTTAATCAAAAAGGTTTAAATTTTTTGAGGTAATTTTATGAGTTCTCCATTTCCGGGAATGAATCCTTATTTAGAACATCCGGATTTTTGGCAAGGATTACATCACTTACTTATTGTTGAAATTGCCAGATTTTTGGCTCCTCAATTGCGTCCTAAATATATAGTTGCTGTGGAAGTGCGAATGTATGAAACTGGAGGAGAAGATTTGCTGGGTAAACTTCCTGATGTGGCTGTCGTTGCACCTCCCGCCCAACCTGTAACGGTCACGATTCCCGTCCCTGAAGTTATCAAACAAGGGTATTTAGAAATCCGAGAAGTAGAAACAAAAGAAGTAGTAACTGCAATCGAAATTATTTCACCAGTGAATAAAAGACCGGGCGAAGGACGGAAAACCTACGAAACCAAACGTCAAAGAGTTATAGGCAGTTTCACTAATTTAGTTGAAATCGATTTGCTACGAAATTGGCAACCGATGCCATTCGATAATCGTGGCATTCAAACTGATTATCGGATTTTAGTTTGTCGGAGCGATCGGCGTCCTTTAGCCGATTTATATGGATTTAATTTATCACAAGAAATCCCTAAATTTCCCATTCCTTTAAAGCCAGCAGATGTAGAGCCAGTGGTTGATTTACAAGCGTTATTAAATACCGTATATGATGTAGCTGGTTATGATATGCGAATAGATTACAGACGCGAACCCGTACCTGCATTATCAGAAACAAATGCAGCTTGGGCTGATGCTTTGTTGAAAGAGGGAGGGTTACGATAAAGATAACATTCAAGAGTTAGCTGTAGAGAGTTAAGCTAAACTGATTAAGTAAGATGCGTTAGGAGAATAAAATTATGGACTGTACCCAACTTTTTTAGATCTGAAGTACCCTACACCTATAGCTTATGCCATAATATTAGTGAAAAAAATCCTACCAAACATAACGAAGAGGTACCATGACTCAAGTATCTCATTTTGAATCAGTTTTAGAAAGTATAGAATCTCTCTCAATACAAGATCAAGAAGCTATTATTGCCTTGATAAGTAAGCGGCTAGTAGAACGCCGCAGAGCGGAAATAGCAGCGAATATTGTGAAAGCACAGCAAGAGTATCAAGAGGGAAAATTAGTCCGAGGAACGGTTGATGATTTGATGGATGAGTTAAACAAGTGAAAACTCTAGTTTTAGCTTCTTCATTTAAGCGGGCTTTCAAGGCGTTTGTGCGGCGTCGCCCAGAACTACAACAACAAATTCAAGCAACTTTACAGAGGCTTGCCGCCGATCCGTTCGATCCCCTATTGCAAACTCACAAGCTAAGGGGTCAGCTATCTGGCGCTTGGGCTTGCAGTGTAGAATACGATTGCCGTATTGTTTTTAATTTTGTTAAAAATTCAGAGTCGGGTGAAGATGAAATTTTGTTAATTGATATTGGCACTCATGACGAGGTTTACTGAAGTTGTGCCAAGGTAAGCCCTTACTTAGAATAATAAATTTAGCTAGTCTATTTGGAAATTAAATATTCCTATGTTTAGATTAAAATATCCTGTGGAACAAAACGATCCACCTCTTTCTCCGAGAGAAACGTTACCCACGATGTACGATTTACCTAGCGAAAATCCGGAGGAACCTGGTTTGCCTGATGAGTTTCACCTTTTATAACCCCAACTGCTGAGTTTTACTTTTCGTCCCCGCAATTATTTTCCAGAACAGTTGTTTTGCGGAACTAACATGAATTTCTATTACGATGTCCGTCATCAAAATTTATACAAAATACCAGATTGGTTTGGGGTTGTAGGAGTGCCGAGACTTTATAATGGGGGAGATTTACGCCTTAGTTATGTAATTTGGCAAGAGGGAATTACTCCTTTTGTAGTAGTAGAATTGCTTTCTCCTGGTACGGAAAAAGAAGATTTGGGAGAAACAAATCGGAGTGCTAGTCAAACTCCTACGAAGTGGGAAGTTTACGAGCAAATTCTGCACGTTCCTTATTATGTGCTGTTCGATCGCTATACCGATCGATTAAGAATATTTAGTCTCGTATCCGGTCGTTATCAAGAGTTAAATTTAACCGAATCAAAAGTTTGGATGCCCCCGTTGGAATTGGGTTTAGGATTGTGGGAAGGTGAATATCAAGGGATCGATCGTTTGTGGTTGCGTTGGTATGATGGCGAGGGAAATTTGATTTTGACGGATGCAGAAAGGGAAAAGCGACGAGCGGAAGAAGCTCAGCAACAAGTAGCAGAAGCCCAACAACAACTAGCAGAAGCCCAGCAAAGAGCAGAAGAAGCGGAAAGGCGGGCTGAAATTTTAGCTCAACGGTTGCGGGAGTTGGGTATTGAACCGTAGGAGTTGAGAGTGCGATCGCATTTATCGATCGATTAGATTAGGTTTATTTGGGAAGTGCGATCGCAAAATCAAATTGTCATAATTCTACAGAGTTAATAACTGAACTTCTACTGCTAAAATATTAGCTGCATTTGCGAGTGTTGCATCAGCTGTTACCAGACGCCGATTATTGGAAGCTGCAATTGCTAAATGTAGCGCATCTAGAGTGCGTAAAGCTGTATCAAAACGACCGAGCCATTGCATTGCTTGCTGATAGTGAACTGGTTCCAAGGCGATGCGAGTATAAAAACCGTCGTTTAGATGAATTTGGAATTGCTCGATTATTTGTCTTGCTTGTTCTTGCGATATTTCCCCCATTCGCACCCGGCGGGATAGTGCCGAAAACAGTTCTACTTCAACTAGCTGGCTCAATGCAGGTTGTTCTTCTATTGCTAGTAATTCTTGAACAGCTATGCTGAGTGCTTCTGGCAAATAGAAAGGAACTATTACGCTGGTGTCTAAGTAGATCAATAGCGCTCCTCTTGTCTTAATTTGATTACTGTCTGACTCATAGGTTCGCCCTTCAACTGAATAGAGGCGCGGAATTTATCCATTTCGTTTAACCATTGCTCCTTTGAGAGCGGCGGTACTATTCTAGCTACTGCTTTTCCTTCCTGTACGAGCGTTACTTCTTCTCCTTTTGCTACTTTTTCTAGGATAGCTTGGAGGTTTTGGCTGGCTTCTTCAACGGTAATTTTAGACATAATAGTAATGCTAATAGTACATCTTCAAGGTTACATCAATATATATGGAATATGGGGATGTGGAGCAAATCGGTAGGATGGGCTGTGATTATTTCTACCACTGATATCCTCATTACAATGTTTTCTAGCACTACCCACCCTACAAAAATAATTGTGGCGAACTTAGTTAGAGGTTTGCGACTTCGTTGCAACTTTATGATAAACCGTTTCTTCTTAGGAATTCTTCAAGCAAATTTTTGCATATTTCTAAAGCTTTCCTAAAATATCCATTTACTTTTTGCAAATTGTTTATTTCGTTTTGATTTTTCTCTGGGGCAATTTGCATTTCAAGTATTCGATCTTCAAAAGAATGAATAGTATTTATCAGTTGCTTGGTTATCTCTTTAGCGCTCTGAGCAATTTCTTGTTTTGCAACATCTCTTTGGGTTAAGATAACCTTCTCAAAAGAGACTACAAATTTTGCCACTTCACGAACGGCTGAATCTGGTGATTGGGCAAATAAAGCACCAATACCAGTACCAGCACCAGCACCAAGAATTGCACCTCCACCGACAATAACTGCAAATCCACCTGCCATACCTAATCCGCCTGCTGCAATTGCACCTCCTCCAAGGGCAGCTAATACCGCAGAAATTGCTGCTGCACCAAACAACCCCGGTGCAAGTAGGGGCGCGAGTAAGGGAACAATAACGGGTACTGCAATAGCTGCCGCTACTACTGCTAGCACAGATGCTCCTATTAAGCCACCTAGTAAAAAATTAAAGGGGTTTGATTGCGAACCTGAAATCTCATTGCTCCGTTGTTCGTAACTGGTTTTAAAGTGTTTAACGTATTCTTTTTCTACTGAAAGCCATTCAGCTATAGATTCCAATCTACCTACAATTCTCTGACGGTAAGTATCAGCGAGCTTGACTTTTATATATTTATCGTCTTCTTTTACCCCCAAAGGACAATAAAGACGAAAAAGTGCAACTTCCATTAAGATTGAGTAAAGCGGACGTTTTTTGGTAAGCGAACGCTTTTCGCTCTCGATTTCTCGTTTTATCTCGAATAAATCAACAAATAAACTGTGGGTATCTTGACTGGCATTATTCTGTAATTGAGTTTTTAATAAATCCTCTACTGATTCTTTCCATTTAGTTAACCATTGACGTTTAATTCCTTTAGCTTGGGAATCTATTTCATAGTCAATATCCTCAGTTCCTAAAAAATATTGAAGACTAAATAGAATTCTTGTCTGATGAAATGATAGTCCAAATTCATCCATTGGTGAACTCATAGGAATCAACCTGAAAATCTCTACTTGACATAGAGTACCCAGAACAAGCTGATGAGTAACAGAACTCTTTTACTAAGGAGCGATCGCATATTTTCATACAATCCAAACCCTTCCCATTCCTCTCCCCAAAGCAATAAGCACAAATGCTTAACCCAATAGTTGCAATCCGGAAGCAGGAAGTTTTAGCCCATACAACTGTGCCAATCTTAAAAATAAAAGCATCAAAACCAAACGTATGGCTAACCACCACGACTTTGAACCATCCATCGATACCAGGCTAGCTGCCACTACCAGAATATGGTCTTTCGCTACCGGAATGCTGGCACTTTCCATTTTATTTTCACCAACTAGAGAGAATATTGCCGTACCGATTTCGATCGCAACTAGCGCCGCCGCAGGTACCGCCGTGGTGTGGTTAGCCGATCGCAAATCTGCCATCTCCTTACAAGAACATCAGTTAAAACGATTAGAAAATCGCTTGAATCAAATCGAAAAAAAAGTTGGTGAAGAGGACTTAGAAATGTGGTTGTATACCACAGATATAGCATCAAGAAATTAGTAAAATAACGATTGTTTCAGTTACTAAGTGATTCTAACGGTGGTAAGGGGAAAAAAGAAAAAAAAAGCAAGTCTATTCACTTCCCCACCATCACCAATTAGTTTGGCTCGCACCCAAAAGTTAAAAATATCACTCATACTTAAATTATTAATACTCAAAATCCATCGTGATAATGGACTATATAGAAAAACCTCGCCATAGCCAACTACCCAAGTGTCCGACCGGAATTCAGGGGCTTGACGAAATTACCAAAGGTGGATTGCCCAAAGGACGCCCCACTCTGGTTTGTGGTTCGCCCGGTTCCGGTAAGACTCTCCTAGCAATGGAATTTTTGTTACGTGGGATAAATGATTATGGCGAACCGGGAGTATTCATATCTTTTGAAGAAACTCCTGACGAACTAACCCAAAATGTTACATCTTTGGGATGGGATTTAAAACAAAAAATTTCTGAACGCAAACTGGCTATTGACTGCATATATATAGACCGCAGCGAGATTCAAGAGACTGGAGAGTACGATTTAGAAGGAATATTCATTCGTTTGGATAGTGCAATTGATGCGATCGCAGCCAAACGGATAGTTTTAGATACCGTAGAAGTGTTGTTTGCAGGCTTATCCAACACCAGCATCGTGCGATCGGAATTGCGGCGTTTGTTTCGCTGGCTGAAAACAAAAGGAGTAACCGCGATCGTCACCGGGGAACGAGGCGTCAATTCCCTCACTCGCCAAGGTTTGGAAGAGTACGTTTCCGATTGCGTAATTCGGTTAGATCAGCGGGTGCAAGATGAGTTATCTACCCGACGGCTACAAATCCTGAAGTATCGCGGTTCTAGCCACGAAACCAACGAATATCCGTTTTTAATCGAAGAAGACGGCATCTCTGTATTACCCATCACCTCGGTAGGGCTACAGCATGAAGTTTCGACAGAACGCATTCCCACCGGTATACCCCGCCTGGATACCATGCTGGGGGCAGATGGCTATTTTCGCGGTAGCAGCATACTGGTTACCGGAACAGCCGGTACTGGTAAAAGTACGATCGCCGCTCATTTC
>CAZJJR010000185.1:0-13009 GCA_964546365.1 uncultured bacterium
CCAAATTAAGCAACTACAAAACCAAGAATATATTTCATCCCCCCAAAGTGATATTTTTCCCAACTTACCTCTTTTAGAAATCACTAGATTTCTCGAACAAGTTGGGGAAATGGATTATTTAGAATTAATCAAAACATTTCGCAAGTGGGTGAGGAGTCAAATTGATAAACAGTAGGTGCGTTAGCCTAAGCGTAACGCACCCTACGGCTAATGTTGGGTTTCGTTCCTCAACCCAACCTACCCGCTACGGTTCTTGTCCCCCCTCTCCTGCGAGGAGAGGGGATTAGGGGAGAGGTTTACTCCACCTTCACTCCACGCCAAAACGCGATATACCCTTCGATATTCTTCGCCGCATCCTTAGTTTGGGGATAGTACCAGGCAGCATCCTTGTTCACTTGTCCGTCTACTTCGATGGTGTAGTAACTCGCTACACCTTTCCAGGGACAAGTGGTGTGGGTGTTGCTGTCCTTGAAATATTCCTTCTTAATCGAACAAAAACCCGATCCGCAAGAGCAAATGATTGCCCGCCAACAGCTAAGACGAGTGATTGATTATGCGGAAGGAACTGATTGTCGGCGCACGATTCAGTTAAGTTATTTTGGGGAATATTTTGCTGGAAATTGTGCTAATTGCGATAATTGTCGTCAGGCTAAACCATTAGAGGATTGGACGATTGAAGCGATGAAGTTTCTTTCCTGCGTGGCGCGTTGCAAGGAAAGATTTGGCATGACTTATATTATAGATGTGCTACGAGGTTCTAGGAGTCAGAAAGTTTTACAGAATAAACATCAGGAACTTTCTACTTATGGAATTGGCAAAGATAAAACGGCAGATGAGTGGAAAATGTTAGCGCGATCGCTATTACATCAAGGCTTACTAGATCAAACTACAGATGGTTATGCGGTTCTTAAATTAAATGCCTTGAGTTGGGAAGTGATGAGGCGTCAGCGTTCGGTGCAGATTGTCGTTCCCGTGAATAAAAAAGCGATCGAGGAAGAGGTAAATTTAAAAAAAGCTGGCATGGAAATGTTGTACGATCGCTTACGTCAACTCCGCAAGAAAATTGCTGACGAACAATCGGTTCCTCCTTATGTAATCTTTCATGATTCTACTCTCAAATTAATGGCGCAAGTGCAACCACAAAGTTTAGTAGAATTCGGTCAACTGTCTGGGGTGGGTAGTCGCAAATTAGAGCAATATGGAGAACGATTTATTTTAGAAATTAAAAATTATCGACAAGAACAAGGATTGGCAACAGAAACGAATAACTATGTGGCAAAAGCAACTACCAAGACCAATTCAAATAATGTCACGCAGTTAATCACTTTCGATTTATATCAAGAAGGGTTAACTGTAGAAGAAATTGCCCAAAAACGGAATTTAAAAACTAGTACTATTATGGCTCATTTGGCAGAACTAATCGAAATGGGCAAATTAGGAGATTTAGATAATTTGGTTGTGCCAGAACGTCAGGAAATAATTTTAAAAGCTATGGAAGAAATCGGCAGCGATATTTCACTTAAACCAATTTACGAATATTTAGGAGAACAGTTTAATTATGAGGAGATTCGCTTGGTAAGGGCATGGTGGAGAAAAACGAAGAATTAATAGGAATTTACTTACGACTTGAAGGATGAATAGGATAAAGTGTAAAGGATGAAGGATAGAGCGGTATTTATCGTATAGATTATGAGGATAAACAGGATAAATTAACCTACATCAATATAAAAAAATTATCTAAGAAACATCTTCGTTCATCTGTGTTCATATGTGGATATCTGTGGTAAAAATTACGATCGGTCTATACATTAGAGATTCACTTTTTTAAAAGCTTAATCCTGAAAAGATAGACAGAATATATTTTGTCCACCGGAAGTGAAAGAATAAATAATGTTAAAGATAGTTTAGAAAAAAGTCTCGATCGACATTCCAACTGTAAGATTATGTTGAAAGACCGCCCTGTCTCCCATGCCTTTACCATGAACGAGCGAGAGCGTAGTAACTTGAAACGGATGGTTGATTACTCCGCAGTACGATCGCTGCCGGGGATATGGCCTATCTTAGCCGAAAAATACACCAATGCCGTTGCCCTGCACGACCCTCACGCCAAACCAGAATTAACGCTCACCTACGGCCAACTTTACCAGCAAATCCAGCAATTCGCCGCAGGTTTACAGGCGTTCGGGATATTACCAGCAGATGAACCTCCTCGCGTTGCTTTATTTTCCGATAACTGTCCCCGTTGGATGATTGCCGACCAAGGCATTATGATGGCAGGAGCGGCGGATGTGGTTCGCAGTTCCCAGGCAGAGCGGGAAGAACTGCTGTATATTTTGGAAAATAGCGGCAGTACGGCTTTAGTTGTAGAAGATTATAAGACGCTGAAGAAATTACGCGATCGCATCAGCAACTTACCCATTCAGTTTATAGTCTTGCTATCCGACGAAGAAGCAGACAAATCTTCTCAAATCAAAACGATCAACTTCAACCAATTAATGGAAGCTGGTGCATCTGCTCATCTAAAACCAGTTTCCCAAAATCTCGACACCCTCGCCACTCTCCTCTACACTTCCGGTACAACTGGCAAACCAAAAGGAGTAATGTTGTCTCACGGTAACTTGTTACATCAAGTCACCACATTAGGCACGATTATTCAACCCCACGTAGGCGATGTCGCACTTACTATTCTTCCTACTTGGCACGCTTACGAACGAGCAGCAGAATACTTTATTTTATCCCAAGGTATCACGCAGATATACACTAATCTGCGTCAAGTTAAACAAGACTTGAAGAAATACCAACCCGATTACATGGTTGGTGTTCCCCGTCTTTGGGAATCAATTTATGAAGGTGTGCAAAAACAATTTCGCGAACAACCCGCTAAGAAACAAAAATTAATCAATACTTTCTTGGGTCTCAGCCAAAAGTATATTCAGGCAAAGCGAGTAATGCAAGGTTTAACCCTGCAACCGCAACCTCCTTCTTTACCAGAAAAAGTCATTGCTGGAATACAAACAATTTTCCTATCTCCCATTCATGCCTTGGGCGATCGCATAGTCTATCAAAAAATTCGCCAAGCCACTGGCGGAAGAATGAAATACGTCCTCAGCGGCGGTGGTTCCCTGGCGATGCACTTGGAAAACTTCTTTGAAATAATCGGTATTGAAGTACTCGTGGGTTATGGTTTAACCGAAACTTCTCCAGTTACCCACGCCCGTCGTTACTGGCATAATTTAAGAGGTTCCGCCGGACAACCAATCCCCGCCACCGAAACCAAAATAGTTGACCCGGAAACCCGTCAAGCATTACCTGTCGGTCAACGAGGTTTAGTGCTGATCCGAGGGCCGCAGATCATGCAAGGATATTACCAAAATCCTCAAGCTACTGCCAAGGCAATCGATCCCGAAGGTTGGTTCGATACGGGAGATTTGGGTTGGGTAACGGTAAATAACGATTTAGTGCTGACCGGACGAGCAAAAGATACGATCGTATTGACAAACGGAGAAAATATCGAACCCCAACCGATCGAAGATGCCTGCTTGCGTAGTCCTTACATCGATCAGATCATGCTAGTCGGGCAAGACCAAAAATCGTTGGGTGCTTTGATTGTCCCCAATTTAGAAGCCCTCAAGCAATGGGCAGCTAACGAAAATTTACGTTTGCGTCTACCGGAGGAAACTATCTCGCTCGACTCTACATCAAACAAAGAAATTGACCTCAATAGTAAAATTGTCCAGGATTTATTTCGACAAGAATTAAATCGGGAAGTCCAAAACCGTGCCGGTTATCGTCCCGATGACCGCATCGCTTCCTTTAGGCTGATTTTAGAACCATTTTCAATTGAAAACGGTTTGATGACCCAAACTCTAAAAATTCGCCGCAACGTCGTGATGGAACGCTATCGCGATATGATCGACGAAATGTACTAAAAGCGATCGTTTCATTACCGATCGCTGAGTCCTGAGTGCTGAGTAAAAAAACTACTCAGTGCTTAGGACTCATCACTGAGGACTAAAATAAACCCGCTCTTGAATAGATAGAAAGTTAAATGGTTATGGATGTCTCTACAAACCACCTTCTGTTAAAACGCCCGGTTGTTGTAAAAGCGATCGTTACTTCCCGTTGGAAGGAAGAAGCCCAGCAACAACTGCAAACTCAAATCAACCAACTCGATCAACAATTACAACAACTTGAAATCCAAGGCCAGCGTGCAATCACGGAAATTCAAAAACAAAGCCTGCAACCCCCTGGCCCCCAAGTCATGCAGCAGATTGAAAGCATTCAAATGCAAGTAAATCAAAGAAAAAGCGAACTATTAGAGCAAAAAAATCAAATTTTGCAACAACTCCAGCAAGTACAACTGCTGGAAATGAACCAAGAAGTTAATCAAGGTCAAATTGAAAGTATTTTCAGAATCGAACCCGGAGATAACTTGGTCGAAAAAATGCAAGTAGAAATTCTATTACGCGATGGCGTAGTAGAAGAAATTCGCGGCGATATTTAATATTTTGACACTCCCCTGCCTAAAGGCGAGGGGATTCTTCATTCATAGACTCAATTTGTTCGGGCAAGATTGCTCCAACCTGAGTAGAGGTCGAATCTCCTGAAGCGTTCGGGTCTTTGACCCAGGTTCCTACGTGACCCGTAGTACCCAAGGCTGAATTCAGAATATTTATGGCAGCGTTCCAGTCTCTATCTAACACAGAACCGCATTTACAAATATGTGTTCTTGTGGATAAAGATTTTTTGACTGTAGCATCGCAACTAGAGCAATTTTGAGAAGTTAATCGCGGGTTAACTGCAACAGTTACTCTCCCAAACTTAACACCAAAATACTCTAGCCATTTTCTGAACTGATACCAACCTGCATCATTAATAGATTTGGCAAGACAATGATTTTTCACTAAATTCTTAATCCTCAAATCTTCGTAGGCGACCAAATCGTTAGATTGGATTACGCAACGCGCCAGTCGCTTAGCGTGTTCTTCACGTTGCCTACTTATTTTGAGATGAGTCCTACCTAATCTATTAATGGCTTTCTTACGATTAGTAGAAGCCTTTACTTTGCGAGAAACACGACGTTGATATAATTTCAACCGTTTCTCACTTCGGCGATAAAATCTGGGGTTAGGTTCGCTATGACCATTACTATCGGTGTAAAACTCTTTGATTCCAACATCTAATCCAATAGTTTTACCCGTTGGTTTGATTTCTACTTTCTTCTCACTTTTTACTAAGAATTGAACGTAGTAACCATCCGCTCGACGAACTACTCTAACCCTTTTTATTTGGTCTTCTTGGTAGAAGTTTAAATCCCATGTTCCTTTGAGCTTTAGCTTACCAATACCTTTTTTATCGGTAAAAGAAATTTGTTTCCTAGTCTCAGAAAGCGACCATCCAGAGGTCTTGTATTCGACTGAACGGTTGTTTTTCTTAAATTTTGGATACCCTTTTTTGCCTGGAACTTGTTTCTTGCAATTGTCGTAAAACCGAGCGATTGCAGTATAAGCCCTTTCAACTGCAACTTGGCAAGCGTGAGAGTTTAAAGCTTTAACGAATGGATACTCAGCCCTTAATGCGGTGTTGTGACGATATAGCTCTTTTTGTCCTACACCTGGGTTATTCATCCAGTAGCGGACACACTTATTACGAACAAATTGAGCCGTTCTTATCGCCTCATCTATAGCACTGTATTGAGTTGGTTTTCCTTGAGCCTTAAACTCTAAAACAATCACTTGACGTGGAAAAATACTACGGCAAAATTCTAACATAAAAAAGCCCCGCCGTTCTGGGCGCGGCTTGAAACCCATTTATTTCAATCATTTGTCTTTATTCATAGTCATTTGGATTGATTAATGAATTAACCCTTACTAATGACTAATGACCAATGACCAAATCTGTTATTCTAATAAATTGTCTAAATTGTCGATTCGGAACCTCACCCCATGATTCACGAAGTTTTCATGCCCGCGCTTAGTTCTACAATGACCGAAGGCAAAATTGTCTCCTGGGTAAAATCTCCTGGAGATAAAGTTGAAAAAGGCGAAACAGTCGTGGTGGTCGAGTCCGACAAAGCAGATATGGATGTCGAATCCTTCTACGAAGGTTATCTAGCCACCATCATCGTAGAAGCTGGCGACGTAGCCCCCGTAGGTGCTGCCATTGCCTTACTAGCAGAAACAGAAGCAGAAATCGCTACAGCCCAACAACAAGGTGCAGCTAAATCAGCCCCCGCTGCTTCTACACCAGCCCCCGCCACCGCCGCAGCCCCAGCGCCTCAGCCAGTCGCCGCCACCGCAGCAAGTGCTAGCAATGGCGGTAGTCGCAGCAATGGCAGAGTAATTGCCTCCCCTCGCGCTAAGAAACTAGCTAAAGAACTAAAAGTAGACTTAAATAGCTTGCAAGGCAGTGGCCCCCACGGACGCATCGTAGCAGAAGATGTAGAAGCTGCCGCAGGTAAAGCTAAACCAGCAGCGCCCGTTGCTGCCCCTGTAATGGCAGCCGTTGCGCCTCCTCTACCCGCCCCATCTGCAAAACCTGCTCCCGCACCCGCACCTGTTGCCGCTGTTGCGCCCGGTCAAGTAGTGCCTTTGACTACTCTGCAAAATGCGGTAGTGCGGAACATGGTGGCAAGCCTGCAAGTACCGATTTTCCACGTCGGCTACACTATCACCACCGATAACCTAGATAAGCTTTACAAACAAATTAAGTCAAAAGGCGTCACCATGACGGCGTTGTTAGCCAAAGCAGTCGCCGTAACGCTACAAAAACACCCACTACTGAATGCAGGATATACCGACCAAGGTATTCAGTACCGCAGTGCGATTAATATTGCCGTTGCAGTGGCGATGGATGATGGTGGATTGATTACCCCAGTGTTGCAAAATGCCGACCAAATTGATATTTATTCCTTGTCTCGCACTTGGAAAGATTTGGTAGACCGTTCTAGAAGCAAGCAATTGCAACCCCAAGAGTATAATTCCGGCACTTTCACCGTATCGAATTTGGGGATGTTTGGGGTAGATAGATTTGATGCGATTTTACCACCCGGACAAGGCTCAATTTTAGCGATCGGTGCTTCTCGTCCCCAAGTAGTAGCAACTCCCGATGGAATGCTGGGAGTCAAACAACAAATGCAAGTAAATATTACTTGCGATCATCGCATTATTTACGGCGCTCATGCCGCAGCGTTCCTGAAAGATTTAGCGAAGTTGATCGAAACTAATCCGCAATCTTTGACGATGTAATATGATGTTTGCCCCCTGAAAAAGGGGGTTTTTTTTACAATAGTGCTTGTAATGTCCTGATGGAGAGTGAGGATAAACAAAATTCAATTGATGAAGAAGAATTAGAAGAGTGGCAGGAAGAACTAGAAACAAGACTACGTACAAGACGAAAAGAAAGAGGTAGAGAAGCCAATCGAAAAGACCGCAAAATATTCGATTCTGTGGCAAGAGAAAAAGGTATGAGCAAAACTCAACGCCAGCAATTTGGGGATTATATTGAATAAATAAAACGCCAAGAAAAGAAGGTAGAGGCGGTGCTGACAACTTTACCCGCAATGAATTGCTCGATTTAGCAGATGAATTTTTAAGTACATAATTAAGTTATATATCAGTTTTATAAATAGCAGGATAACAAAATGAGCGTTAGCAAAATATCTTTAAGGCTGTCTGGAAATTTACCGCCCTCTGACGAATTAACAAAAACTTTGGGATTTACGCCTACTAAAGCTTTACGTAGAGGAGAACGCATTTCTCAAAAGCGAGTTCAACCTGTCGATATTTGGTCTCTAGAACTTGCTGAAATTGATACTGAAAATACAAAAGAAGAATCCGACAAAAAAATCCAGCAAGTAGGTATTATTTTACAGAAAATGGCACCTGCTTTGGCTGCGTTAGACCGTACTAATTGTAAAGCAGATTTGTATATCAGCACGATTAGAGAAGAACAACAGGGAGGCTTATCATTACCTTCAGAAGTAGTTAATGCTGCCACTGCTGCTAATTTATCGATTAAGATTTCAATTTTGGCTATGCTGGATGACTACGAAGAAGTGGAAGAATCAAAATTATCTAGGACTGCTTATTAAAATTCATTGATGAGGACTGAAGTCCTCACTACAAACAAAAAACAGATAGCAAAATATAATAGCTAACCCACCCTACACCCTAAAAAATATTTCAAAATTAATCATTAGCAACTTAATATTAATATGAGCCAATGTCTTAATCCTAATTGCCAATTCTTAAATCCAACTCTCACCAAATTCTGTCAACGCTGCGGTAATAAATTACTTTTAGCTGACCATTACCGTGCAATTAGATACATTGGGGAAGGTGGATTTGGTCGTACTTTTGAAGCGGTAGACGAACACCGTTTCGATACCAAGTGCGTGATTAAACAGTTTTTGCCACAAATGCAAGGTAGCGCTGCACTTGGGAAAGCTACTGAATTATTCAAGCAAGAAGCGATGAGATTGCGCGATTTGGGCAAACATCCACAAATTCCTGACTTGCTGGCATTTTTTGAACAAGATAATCGGTTTTATCTGGTACAAGAATTTATTGATGGTCAAGATTTGTTTAAAGAATTACAGCAGCGGGGAAAATTTAGCGAACAACAAATTAGACAATTGCTAACTGAATTGCTACCCGTCTTAGAATTTATCCACCAGCAAAATGTCATTCATCGCGATATCAAACCAGATAATATTATTAGAAGCAATAAAGGTTCTCTAGTCCTAATTGATTTTGGCGTTTCCAAACAATTAAGCGCTACCGTGCTTACCAAAATGGGTACTATCACTGGTACTCCAGGTTATGCAGCACCGGAACAAATGCACGGTCATGTTTCCCCAGCTACTGACCTCTATAGTTTAGCTGTAACTTGTATTCGGCTATTAACTGGGTGCTTATTGGAAGAAAGAAATGGTGTTTTAGTCGATCCACTTTTTGACCCGATGCAAATGAAATGGATATGGCGTCGGCAAAATGTTTCTGTTAGTAATGAATTGGCAAAAATATTAGATAAAATGTTATCATTTCCGGTAGGAGATCGATATCAATCTGCTGCGGAAGTTTTGAAAGAATTTAATACTTCCCCAGGTTCCACCCCTGTAATATCAGTTCCCAAACCTTCTAAGCCAAAACTTAAAAATCCCACTCCTAAAATATCAGTTCCTCAACCTGTAACGCCAGTTTCAACTCCTAAAATATCAGTTCCTCAACCTGCAACGCCAGTTTCAACTCCTAAAATATCAGTTCCCCAACCTCCTCAACCAAAATCTATATCCCTATCTTTTACTGAAGATTTGGGTAATGGTATCAAGCTGGATATGGTGTACATTCCTGCTGGTACATTTATAATGGGAGCGCCAGCAACGGAAAAAGACAGTAGAGATAATGAAAGACCCCAACATCGGGTTACAATCAAAGCATTTCAGATGAGCAAATATCCAGTTACTCAAGCTCAGTGGAAAGCTGTTGCTAATCTCGGCAAAGTTAACCGCGACTTAAAACCCAACCCCTCTAAGTTTAAAGGAGCAAATCGACCCGTAGAGTGTGTTTCGTGGTATGATACAGTTGAATTTTGCGATCGCCTTTCCCGATCCACTGGTAAAACCTACCGCCTACCCAGTGAAGCTGAATGGGAATACGCCTGTCGTGCTGGAACTACAACACCATTTTATTTTGGTGAAAAAATTACGCCCGATTTAGCTAATTACAACGGTAATTATACTTACGGTTCGGGTGCTAAAGGAGAATATCGTCAGGAAACTACCCCTGTAGGTAGCTTTCCGCCTAATAAGTTTGGGCTTTACGATTTACATGGCAATGTTTATGAGTGGTGTGCTGACCATTGGCATGATAATTATCAAGGAGCGCCTAACGATCAAACTATATGGTTAAGTAGTAATATAAATTTTCCACGACTGCTGCGCGGTGGTTCGTGGTACGACGATCCCGATAGCTGCCGTTCGGCTTGCCGCTTCTACTTCGTTGTGGGCCTCAGTAACGGCTACTACGGCTTTCGGGTTGTGTGTGCTGGGGCGTAAACTTAGTACCGCTTTATATATATTTTAGCGATCTTCCCTTTTTTTCTTTTCGCTTTATCGAAGAGGAATTGAAGGAGGATTTAGCGCTTGCTTAATGTTATTTATGAGATTATTTAGTTTAATAAATATTAAATTATATGAGTTACGGCAACGCTTGTAAATATTTGGCATAACGTTTCCCCGCTGATTTTAGCCGGTGGCTTTTAGGAATAGAAATCCGGAGAATTCGAGTATTTAAAACGGAACTAGATGTAGAACCTATTCGGGCAGATTCCGTTAGCTTTTTGCGAGTTGGCGATCGCATTTTGCATTTAGAATTTGAAACCGATCCTTATTCCAAACCTCCGATTCCTTTCCGAATGTTTAGATTATTCCGTCAGGTTAAAGCGGAAATACAATCGGGATGTAGAACAGTTTGTAATCTTTTTACAGCAAAGTTCTAACGAGATAGTTTTTACTACTGAGTATCGGGATCGAACTACAACTCACCGCTATAACGTAATTCGGTTGTGGGAACAAGATCCGGCTATATTTTTGGATAATCCAGGTTTATTACCTTTGGCGGTATTAGCGAGGAGTGATTCCCCGCAAGCTTTGTTAGAACAAGTTGCCGAAAGAGTGGATAGAATAGAAAACACAGAACGACGGCAAGGAGTTGCTGCCTGTACTAAAATTTTAGCTGGACTACGTTTTAAAAAAGATTTAATTCGTTCAATTTTGAGGGCTGATTTTATGCGCGAGTCTGTGATTTACCAAGACATCCTCCAAGAAGGAAGACAGGAAGGAAAAAAAGAAGAAGCGCTGTTATTTGTTACACGCTTATTAAAATCGAAATTTGGTGAAATCGAACCTATCCTGCAAGCAAAGATTCAGACTTTATCTATCGAACAATTAGAAGATTTAGGCGAAGAATTATTAGATTTTGTGGAAGTATCGGATTTAGAGGCGTGGCTGGGATATCCGCAACTGCGATCGCATTTCTCCTCCCAATTGCGGTAAAGTTTCAGTACGATCGGCTTCAGCTTTGAGGAGAAACTTGTGAAAGCAGTCCTAATGACAGCGCCCGGTGCGCCGGATGTCCTACAATTGCAGCAAGTAGACAACCCCGCTGTTCCCGTAGGCGATACAGAATTATTGGTGAGGCTAAAAGCAGCAGGGATTAACCCCATCGATACTAAATTGCGGAAGCGCGGTACTTTCTACCCAGATAAAATGCCTGCTATTTTAGGATGCGATGGTGCTGGTATCGTGGAAGCAGTGGGTGCTGGCGTCCAAAAATTCCGCGTTGGGGATGAAGTGTATTTTTGTTCTGGTGGATTGGGCGATCGCAATGGTAACTATGCCGAATATACTGTAGTCAGCGAACGATTAGCCGCCCGCAAACCAAAAACTCTTTCTTTTGCAGAAGCAGCAGCAGCGCCTCTCGTTTTAATCACCGCTTGGGAAGCACTTTACGATAGGGGACGCTTAGAAGCTGGCAGAAAAGTATTAATTCATGCTGGCGCAGGTGGAGTTGGTCACGTCGCGATTCAATTAGCTAAACTACAAGGTGCGGAAGTTGCCACAACTGTAAGCACCGCAGAAAAAGCCGAATTCGTGCGTCAGCTAGGCGCAGATCGAGTAATCTTTTATAAACAAGTTGATTTCGTCCAAAACATCTTAGATTGGACGAATGGCGAAGGAGTAGAACTCGCTTTCGATACCGTAGGCGGCGAAACTTTTTACAAAACCGTTCCCGCCGTTCAAGTATACGGGGATCTCGTCACCATTTTAGAACCAGACCCCGCTTTAGGTAACTTAAAATCTGCCAGAAATCGCAATCTCAGAATTAGCTTAGAATTAATGCTGACACCGATGTGGTTGGGATTAGTGGAAGCACAACAACATCAAGGAAAAATTCTCAGCGAATGTGCTAATTTAATCGACCAAGGTAAGTTGAAAATTCAACTGGAAAAAACTTTTCCCCTCGCTGAAGCCGCAGAAGCTCACCGTTTACTGGAAACTGGGTCTATGACAGGTAAAATTGTCCTCACCATTGACTAGATTAGGGTGGGCTGGTAGGGCAAAGATAACTAGTCAGTTGAAAAAAGATGAAAAGCTGACTCTAAAAGCTTTCTTTACTTCAGCCTTTAGCCTTTAGCCTTTAGCATTTAGCCTTCTTCCCCTAGCCCACCCCAATACTTTAGGCAATCTTCGCTTCCAAAGACTTAAGAAATTCTGTATTAACACCAGATTCGCGAGTCAGGGCAATTTTACCAGTGCGAGCGATTTCGCGGATACCGAATTTTTGTAGCACTTGGACGATCGCAACCATTTTACCGGGATCGCCGACTACTTCGATCGTGACAGAATCTTCTGACACATCCACTACTCGCGCCCGGAAAATCTGCGCTAATTCAATAATTTCCGATCGATTAGTGCTGGTAGCATTCACTTTAATCAACATCAACTCCCGTTCTACACAGGGAGTTTCCGTGATATCCTGCACTTTCAATACATTGATCAACTTGTACAATTGTTTGGTTAACTGCTCGATTACTCGATCGTCCCCAGGCACGACCATTGTAATTCGAGAGATTCCCATTTGCTCCGCTGGGCCAACTGCTAGGCTTTCGATGTTAAAACCTCTACGGGCAAACAAGCCAGCAATGCGGGTAAGTACCCCAGCTTCATCTTCAACTAAAACCGAAAGGGTGTGTTTCATTTTCCTAAAAAAATGCTTTTGGCGCAAGCATCATATATAATATGTGGCTTCTAGCGCTAGCACCAGTCTCTTGACTCTTATTCTACTCCAATCAATCCCTGTAGTAAAACTACTACCATTCACCTTTGTCAAGCAACGTTAACTTATAGCTTGGAAAAGCGCGAATAACCTTCTCTTTAAATATATAGCGATTCTAAATGAATTGCGAACAACTAAACCCCTCCCAACCCTCCCCTTGGTAAGGGGAG
>CAZJJR010000186.1:0-12994 GCA_964546365.1 uncultured bacterium
ACGACGAAAACGCCCCCATCTATACTCGTGCCCGTTATTTACCACCAACTAAATTGTTGGATTGTAAAGTAACTGAATCGATGATTGGAGAAGGCTGTATTCTCAAAGAATGCCGCATCGAACACTCCGTATTAGGAGTGCGAACCCGCGTCGAAGCAGGCTGTGTAGTAGAAGATTCCTTGTTGATGGGTTCAGACTTCTACGAACCATTCAGCGAACGGCAATCCAATTGCGATCGAGGACAAGTTTCCTTGGGGATCGGTGCTAACTCCACCATCCGTCGTGCCATCATTGATAAAAACGCTCGCATCGGCTGCGAAGTTCAAATTATCAACAAAGACCATGTTCAAGAAGCCGATCGGGAAAAAGATGGATTCTACATCCGTAGCGGTATTGTAGTAGTCCTGAAAAATGCGATCATTCCCGATAAAACCATCATTTAGTCATTAGTCATCAGTCATTAGTCATTAGTCAGCATATTTTGGCTAATGACTAATGATTTATCAGTGAAGTCAATCCAAAATCCAAAATCTAAAATCTAAAATCGATTGACTAGACTAATTCTCTTAATTGGACTTCCCGGCAGCGGTAAATCATCTCTAGCCAAACAACTAGTGCTAGAATCTCCATCACGCCTGCTAATTTCCACAGATGCGATTCGCGCTAAACTCTTTGGTGATGAAGCTATTCAGGGAGCTTGGCTGTCAGTTTGGCGACAAGTAGAAAGAGAATTTCGGCAAGCTGTTTGCCAAATCGATCGAAAAGAAGCCAAAGAAGCCATTTACGATGCTACTAATGCCGCACGCCAACAACGAAAAGAAGCTCTCGCCCTCGCCCGCGAAACCGGCTTCACCCACATCACTGGCTTGTGGTTAGATATACCAGTTTGGATTTGTTTAGCACGTAATCGTCGTCGCCAGCGTCAAGTACCCGATGAGGTAATTTTTCGGATGCACCGCAGGCTTAGAGATGCTCCTCCCAGTTTAGAAGACGGACTCGATCGCTTAATTCGTTTTTACCCCGGTCTACCAAGTACGGAAATTGCGATCGCGCTAGAGAGCAATAACCGAACCGAACCGAACTTGCATATTTGATACCCTAAAAATCAGAATAGATTGGGTCAATCCAGCTATATAGAATTCCGTCCTCAAAAATATATAAATCGAAACTATAACTTATAGGAGATCCCTTAATGCCTGCCACCGATTTCAAAGACTATTATGCCGTTTTGGGGGTGAACAAAAGCGCTAGTGCCGACGAAATTAAAAAAGTTTATCGCCGATTAGCACGCAAATATCACCCCGATATGAACCCAGGCAACAAAGAAGCAGAAGCTCGGTTCAAAGAAGTAACCGAAGCTTACGAAGTGTTGTCAGACGCTGATAAACGCAAAAAATACGACCAATTCGGCCAATACTGGAAACAAGCCGGACAAGGATGGCCTTCAGGTGGTGCGGGTAGTGCAGGTTTTGATGTTAACAGCTTCGATTTCAGCCAATACGGTAGTTTTGATGAATTTATCAACGAATTGCTAGGACGCATCGGTGGGCCTGGAACTGGCCCTAGTCCGGGTCGTTCCGCAGGTCGCTCTTACTCCTACCGTACCAGCACTGGAGGCCCAACTGGTTTTGGCGGTTATAACGGTTTCCAAGGATTTGAAAACCAAACAGCATCAGCAGGATCGGGGTCAGATAGAGAAGCAACCATCACTCTCAGCTTCTCAGAAGCATTTCACGGCACTCAAAAACGCTTAGATTTAGGTACGGAAGTAGTTGATGCCCGCATTCCTCCCGGTGCAAAACCCGGTAGCCGCATTCGCTTAAAAGGAAAAGGTTCCGTTAACCCCTACTCTCAGCAGAGAGGGGATTTGTACTTAACAGTCGAGCTTTCACCCCACAACTTCTTCCACTTTGACGGAGATAACCTCGTTTGCGAAGTGCCAATTACCCCCGATGAAGCTGTCTTGGGAACCCAAATCGAAGTCCCCACTCCCGATGGTTCCGTAACGGTAAATGTGCCGTCAGGTGTTCGTTCCGGTCAATCCCTCCGACTGCGGGGCAAAGGATGGCCAAACCCCAAAACTGGACGGGGCGATCAAATGGTGAAAATTTCGATCGTGCCATCAAAAGACCTCTCTTCCACCGAACGGGAATATTACGAAAAAATTCGTACAGCCCGCACTTTCAATCCACGCAGCAATTTAAAACAAGTGAAACTATAAAAATGTTTCGTAGTAAGGACTTCAGTTCTCCTACAGCCATCAGCTAAGGACTAAAGTCCTTACTACAAACCATCGTTAAATAAGTGGGTATGAGGTGAAATTTTTTACCACAGATGTCCACAGATAAACACAGATGTAGGCGATAGCCTTGCCGTAGGCTACACAGATGTAGATGCAAGTTTATTGTTAGTTACAAAAATCTGTGTTTTTGAATTGAACTGAATCACCCAATGCTGAATTCTGACTTCTGAATTCTGGCTTTTGAATTCTTCTGCAATACTTTTAACAATCTATCCACAGAAGCATTAGGATCGAGAAAGGAAAATAAATGTTTAAAAATCAATTTTCCTTGTCTATCTAAGACAAATTGTGCTGGTAAAGGTGCACCTAAAGCCTGCCCAACCCCATAATTCCGAAAAACAAAACATCTGGGATCGCTCAATAAAGGCATTTTCAAACCTAAATCTTGCACGACTTTTTCACTCTGTTCTTTATCGGTACTGGTAATCATTAAAATTTCTGCCCCCAGATTCGTAAATTGCTCGTAATTTTCCTTCATTTCTTTAATATGGGGATAACAGAGCGGACAATATTGTTTTTCAGTAAAGATGCGGGTAAAAGCTAATATAACAGGCTGTTTTCCTCTGTAATCAGATAAGCTAATCGGACGTTTGTGAGTAACATCAGGCAATTCAAAGGCTGGGGTGATTTTTCCCAAATTTAAAGTACTATTCGCAGGAATAGGTAAAAAATTACGGAAAAATCGCTCATTTATTAAGCCGCTAAAATCTGTGGAAGTCAGCATAACTTTACCTCAAAACTTGCTTAAAACAAATACAGTTAAACCCCAACATGACAAGCTTAGATATTATTTAAGCTGCCTTATTGGGGTTTACTATTTTTATCCTATAAAATAGCTGTTTGCTTGAAATTAAACAGCCGAAAAGTATACTTTCGACTTTACAGGATCGGGGGTCATGGTCTTATCACCGGGTTGCCAACCAGCTGGGCAAACTTCATCCGGGTGAGATTGAACGTATTGAATTGCCTTCAGAGTCCGCAGGGTTTCATCAACGCTACGACCGAATGACAAGTTATTGATGGTTGCGTGCTGAATTACGCCTTCTTTGTCGATAATAAACAAACCGCGCAAAGCTACACCAGCTTCTGGATCGAGTACGTTGTAAGCAGCGCTGATTTCTTTTCTGATATCGGATACTAAAGGATAGTTTAGGTCACCAACACCACCGGCTTTCCGGTCTGTTTGAATCCACGCTAAGTGAGAAAATTCGCTGTCAACTGAGACACCCAAAATTTCTGTGTTGGCAGATTTGAATTCTTCGTAGCGATCGCTAAATGCCGTGATCTCAGTCGGGCAAACAAACGTAAAGTCAAGGGGGTAGAAGAATAAGACTACATACTTACCACGATAGTCAGACAGCTTAATAGTCTTGAATTCCTGATCGACTACAGCGGTAGCGGTGAAATCAGGAGCGGGTTGGCCAACCCGCAGACATCCTTCTGCTGCATAAGTGAGGGGCATGAACGAATTCTCCTTAAAATAATAGTGCGTTGATTATTGCTCAGTAGCAGGCAAGCTAATCGGATGCTTACCCGCAGACGCAACCAAACAGTTATTTACGAACTGTTACAAATATATCATACTCATAACGATTTTGAGTAGACAGCAACAAAAGATGAACGATTTAGATACAAGAGAATGGCTGCTGACCAATGGTTTGGGCAGTTTCGCTAGCGGTACGGTGAGTGATGCTCGCACCCGCACTTATCACGGTTGGTTGATCGCTGCCCTCGATCCGCCCAGTCAGCGTACCCTGTTGCTGTCTCACTTGGAAGCAACTTTAGAAATAGATCGGAAAATCTGGGAGTTAAGCACAAATTTCTGGTCAGATGGCACGGTTGCTCCCTTGGGCTACCAATATCTGCGCTTTTTTGAAATTGAGCCAGTACTGACATGGATTTGGAGTGGTGATAACTGGCAACTGACTCGCCAGATGATCATGCCCTATGGAATAGAGAAGACACATAAAACAATTTCATCTTTTTCTAAATCTCAATTCTGCAATCGGGTTTTGATTAAATACCGCTATGAAGGAGAGAAGACAGCTATTTTAAGGTTGCGTCCCCTAATTGCCGATCGCAATTTTCACCACCAGCAATTAGCAGAATTAGAATTAAACTTTTCTCAATTAGTGGGTCAAAGGCAAGTTTGCCTGCAAGCAATTCGCAAAGGTTGGACTGGCACGCCCTGGCAGCTGCGCTGGACGCAAGGCGACTATCAACCAGAAGGCGTTTGGTATTGGGGTTATCAATATCCAGAGGAAAAAAAGAGGGGTTTAGGCGATCGAGAAGACTTTTACAGTCCAGGCTATTTAACAGTTACTCTTTCACCTGGAAAAAGTCTGACTATTGAAGCGAGAGTGGGATGGCCCGATCCCGCTCTCAAGAACCTCAGTTCTTTGGAATTCGAGCAAACTCTCAAAGCAGAAGAACTTCGCTATCGGGCAATTCAAGAGGGTGAGAGCAGGAGCTCGATAGGAAATTCACCCCATCCGCCCATCCCCCCATCCCCCCATCCTCCCCTCACACCAATTTGGCACCAGCTACTTAAGGCTAGCGATCGATTTATTGTCTACCGCGCTTCGATCGATGGCCCGACCGCGATCGCTGGCTATCCCTGGTTTAATGATTGGGGTCGCGATACCCTAATCGCCTTACCCGGTTTAGCCTTGAAAACTAAACGCTTTGACATCGCCAAAGGGCTACTAGAAACCTTCGGTCGTTACTGTAAATTCGGGCTAATTCCCAATACCTTTCCCGATACTGGATCTGAGCCATTCTATAACAGCGTCGATGCCACTCTTTGGTGGATTGAAATCCTGGGACTTTACTTAGAAGCAAGCCAAGATTGGGATTTTCTAGTACAGCAGTATCCAGTAGTACGGCAGATTTATAAAGCTTTTTGTGCTGGTACTCTTTACAACATTCAAGTCGATGCTACTGATGGGTTACTAGCCTGGGATGCTCCTGGTGTAGCTTTAACTTGGATGGATGTAGTGATTGATGGCACACCCATTACTCCCAGACGAGGTAAACCAGTCGAAATTAACGCCCTCTGGTATTCAGCTTTATGCTGGGCAAAGCAGTGGGCAGATTATTTGGCCGCACAATTTCCCGAAAAGCAAGAGAAACTGAGTAACCAGGCGCAGAGATACCAGCAGCAAGCGGAACAGGTAAAAGCCTCTCTCAAAAAGTTTTGGAACCCCAATTCCGGCTATTTTTACGACACCATCGAACCGGATGGACGCCCCGATCCTCGCATTCGCCCCAATGCGATCTTAGCCCTTTCCCTGTATCATTGCGGATTTGAAGCCGATCGCGCTCGTTGTGTATTAGAAGTAGCCCAAAATCGATTGCTTACTCCCTATGGTTTACGCAGCCTCGATCCCTCTGACCCAAATTATATCGGGCGCTATGAAGGCGATCGCATCAAGCGAGATTTAGCCTATCATCAAGGTACCGTGTGGAGTTGGTTGATCGGCCCCTTTTTGAATGCGTGGAAACGTTTCTATCCAGAAACACCCGTTCCCTTTGATTGGCAACCTTTAGTAAAACACTTTCAAGCAGAAGGTTGCTTGGGTTCGGTTTCCGAAATCTTCGATGGGGAATCACCACACTTACCTCAAGGAGCTTTTGCCCAAGCCTGGTCAGTAGCGGAGATAATTCGTTATTGGGAATAGTTTATCAAACAGAATTCAAGAGTCAGCAGCCATAATTCTGCAATTGAATTGGAGTGCGACTGGCGGATGAATAAAAGGGTTTAAGATCCCCACCAAATTTTCAATTTGGCGATCCGACAATTCAGTCGGATGTCTGTTATCGCCGACTACTTGCATTCTGACTTCTGAATTCTTCAATCATATGGCTCGGGTCAGATTTGAACTGACGACCTCAGGCTTATGAGTCCCACGCTCTAACCAACTGAGCTACCGAGCCTTGCTTTTTCAGCAACTTTATTAGCTTAACACAATATTTTGAAAAATGTTTAGTTCCCAAGCATCCATTTTGTATAGAATATTCTAAATTTTATAGCAAAGATACATTAACTTAATTGATATAAAACTTAGATCGTGTTTAGTTAATTAGTTTTATAGGGTTTACCCAATCAGGAAACGAAGTAAAAAGCCAAAAGCTTTATGCTATGCCCCCTTCAATAAAATTTGCCCCTCTCTCGATCGGGAGAGGGGCTGTTTTTAGAGAAATTGTTGGAAAAGAGCAAACTGCTCTGTTGTTACCTTCTTGCTTGAGTGCGGGATAAGAAAGCCATAGGGTTAACGGCTCCTCTGCCAGAAGGATGGACTTCAAAGTGGAGGTGGGGACCAGTGCTGTATCCAGTACTACCCATTGCTGCAATGTGTTGACCTTGCTCAACTACTTGCCCTTCTTGCACGAAAATCTTACTGTTGTGGGCATAGCGAGTCAAGGTGCCATCAGGGTGTCTGATATCCACCAGATTGCCGTAACCACCTGAATTCCAGCGGGCATAGACTACCACACCAGGCGCAGATGCGAAAATGGGGGTTCCGGTGGGAGCAGCAATATCAATACCCTTGTGCATCCTTCCCCAGCGCCAGCCATAACCAGAAGTAAGTACTCCTCTAGCAGGCCAGGTAAAGCCGTTGAAGTTTTGGTTTATGCCACCAGGTAAATAGTTTTCCGGGCTATCCAGGGGTGGTAACTGTGGAGCAACCATTCCCGGTGCAGTTTGGTTGTATGGCTGATATACCTCTGGCCCTAAAGGGGCGGTCGCAACTACTTGTTCCCTTCTATTTGGCACTAATGCTCGCTCTGGAACGGGAATTTGAGTGGTAGCTCGATTGTTTGGTTTTGCTTGCCGCCTTCTTTGAATTTCTGCTTGTAACGCTTCGTTGTATCGATCGGGATCGTACTCGGAAGTTACAGGATTAGAGGAATTCGATAAAGAGCGAGCATCGGCAGCCGAATTAGGAGACGTAGCCTTAGGTGTAGAATTCGATTCATCAGGCTGACCCATTGAGTTTAAGCGTTGCAAAGTATCGTTCGCTTGGTGATGGCGATACTGTTCGCGCAACTGCATGATTTCAGCCCGCAAGCGTTCTACATAAGGATTAGATTGCTGTTTTGAATTAGCTTGTGGCCCTCGGTTGGGAGTCTCGTCGGGGTTAAACAGAGAAGGCTCTCCAGGGGTGGGAGTAAGCTGAAGGTTCTTCCGATCGGCGTCTCCAGCAACTTGCTTGGTTTTTAAAATTTCTGTCGGAACTTCATATCTAGCGCCTTTGTAGCTTGGGGGAACGGCATCTGTGCCCAAGCTAGATACGGACGTAGTAGATGCAGTAGCAGGAGTCCAATTGGATGGTGGTACGGTAGGTACTCCAATGTCTTCCGTTCCGCTATTGGGTGCTAAGGCGGTCACGATGGGTAGATTTGCCTTGGCAGATGCGGATGACAAATTCCGTGCGGCAAAGCTAGGTGAAACTGGCTCGGCTTGATAGGGTTGTGTTTGGTCGCTGCCAGCTTGCCAAGTACCTGTTGCCAAATTTGTAGATTGGGGAGGAATGGCAATCAGTTGGGAAACTTGGATGCGATCGGGATTGTCTAGATTATTAGCTTTGGCCAGTACTGGAGCAGGTACGCCATAATTGCGAGCGATCGCATCTATGGTATCTCCAGGTTTGACTTGGTAAACGGAAGCTACTACTGGTAATACTGCCTGTGGGATTACGGTTGCTTCCCTTACTTCTGGTGCTTTTACCATTGCTGGCTCAACAGCCGCTACTTTCGGTTGCCAATCAGACATTCCCAAAGCAGCGTTTGCTTGCCCGGTAGTTGGTTTTAATTCTCCAACTACCACAACAGGGGCATTTTGCTCGTTACCTCTAACTGATGAACTTACGGACTCCTCAGACTTCCACTCCGCCAGACTACTTCTCAAACGGTTCGATGACTCTTTGAGACGGTTAATGGCAACTGCTTGTTTAGCTTTTAAAAGGTCATTTAAATTTTCAGAATTAGCGGTTGTTTCGCTAACTGGCAGTGCTGTAGATGCTTCTGTAGCAGCAGACTGCTCTAATTGATTTGAAACTACACCATAAGAAGAATCAGTGGCTGTAGGGGCCAAATTGCCAGCTTTAATATCATGACCTATTTGATTTATGGTTTTTGGCTGGTAATTAGAAACCTGCCGATCGTTTCCTACTTCAACCTGGTTAGTTGTTTGGGAACTAGTGCTGGCGATCTCTGGCAGAACAATGGACTGTCTGGCTACGCCCGTCACAATTGCCGTTGGTTGCCATTCTCGTACTTTATGCTCTTGTACTAATGGCTTTGCTGCACCAGTTTCTTCTGCTTGATTGACTGGTTGAGCTTCTGGCGTAATGGCTGCGGCTGTTGCGGCTGATTTTACCTGTTGCCCAACTACTGAAGCTGCCTCTGCTGGAACTGAGGGTAGAGTTGGTAATGGGCTATTGGTCGTCGGCTCGGCGGCCATCGCTCCATCGCCCTGCTGTGGGATTAACAGGCTAGACGCACCCATTGAGATAGCCAAGCCAATCATGGCGGCTGAGGTGCGAGCCCGACGGTTAACCTCTGGGGGAATTGGCTTGAGAGATTCCACCATTGTGCAATTGTCTACCTCACAGGCAGGAATACGATTAACCTTTTGTGTCAATGCTCGTTTCAAAAAACGACCTCCTATGATCACTAGCGTTTAACTGTCCCTGATGGATGGCGTCTAAACTTTACCAGTCAATGATTAGGATCACTTTAAAAAATTGATCGCGATCACTTTTGGTAAACATACTTAGGCAAGGTTACCTTGGTTTTTCAATTTAGACAAGCCTACAAAACTCGATCGATTTTGCTTAGCATATCTTTTCCCTATCAATGCTGCCTTTCTTCATACTTTGTCAGGGTACAGAGTTGAAGTTTGCTGTTGAGTTGTGAATAAGTAGCTGTATGGCCTCAAACACTGTTGTGTCCGATCGTGCACCCTGTTGTAGCTAGTACAAAGCATCTTTACCAAAGAAGATTCCCCCCAAAAAATACTATCGGCTAACAGCCCTTTTTTGTCGTGATGCTTTCATAACACCCTGTCAGCTTGCAATGCTGTGTTGGATTTAACACATATCTAACCAATTTATCCGGTAACAACAACCGTATATTTCCGTAGCTGCTTCGAGCGGGATAGCGATTGCTGCTATGTACGAGAGAAGCTAAGAAGATTTATTCTGCAACAAATTACTACATTTTTTGCCTTAGTGAAAACCTTCTGTTCTAAAATGAAAAATATATATAACTGGCATAGGGTTTGATTGTCGGTGCTGCCATATAAATTTCTTATCAAAACCATCGAAGATTCTTTCTGTGGATAGGTGCATGGTTTTCAAACCTTTTGTTAATCAATATCCAGTGTTTTAAGCTACTTTTATAGTCACCAAGGGATTTGTTCGATCCGGATATTCAGTTGAATTCATATATTCATATGTCAATAGAGCGGTGTTGATTTCATCTGTAGTATTACTACGACTCAATATTAAAGTTCATGCCAGGTAGCCTAGTTGTCTGCGTGCTTCAAATAAGCCAATTGCTACGCTGACTGAGAGATTCAAGCTGCGTACTCCTGGTTCGCTCATGGGAATATATACCGTTTCATCGCAAGCTGCCAGTACATCTGATGATAAGCCTTGGGTTTCGCTGCCAAACAAAAGCCAGTCATCTTGTTGAAACTGAAAATTTAGATAACTACATCTTCCGGAAACGCTAAAGCCAATCCATCTTCCGCCCCGTTGCTGGCGTAAGGTATGAAAATCGTCTAAACCAGAGTGGTAGTGTAATTTAACGTAAGGCCAATAATCTAATCCGGCTCGTTTCAGGTAGCGATCGCTGATTTCAAAGCCTAGTGGTCCCACTAAATGCAGTTCTGTACTCGTGGCAGCACAAGTTCGGGCTATATTCCCAGTATTAGGCGGTATTTGCGGATTAATCAGCACAACAAACGGCATGAGGCTTAAAATTGCTAAAAATTAAACAGTAGATACAGAATTTAATCCTGCAAAATCTATCTTATGGTAGACGTGATATATATGATTTTCTAATATAAAGTTCTAAAAGAAAATCTATTAAATATTCTGATGCTCCAAGAGGCAGAGATGAGGGGATGGGAAAAGCCTAAAGTCAAAATAAAATTGTTTTTCCTTTTTATTTCAACCTTCATCCTTGACGATTTTCCCTTCCCCTAGACCATATCTTTATTCAAGCTACTAGAACTTGGCACAATTTATCTTCTAGCTCGCCTTCTTGGGTGAGAGTCGCTTGGATCGCTTGGGAGAGTACTTGGCGAGGCTCTACACCAGTTTGGTGTAGTTTTAACCATTGTTGCGCCAGATTTCCTTCTCGAAGAATTTTCTTTAAGGGCGAGAGGAAGCAAGCAAACCCCATATTTTTGGCGATCGGGGAAACTTCTTGATAAATCTCCATAATCCAATCTCGTGCCAAAATTGGTCTGCCATCTTCCCAATGCTTTAGTTGGGCATCTAAACTGTCACGGGCTGCGGCTGTTTCGTTCGCATCGGTGAGAGCAATCAAATCTGTTGGGGAAAGCTGACTACTTTGGAGGGGATCGAGGCTGGGATCGCCAATTAGTTGCCACAAACGAGCTTCTAAAAATGCTGAGATCGCTAAAAGAGCGATCGGATCTACGATCAAATCGCAGATTCTCAGTTCCAAGCGATTCAAATCGTAGGGACGGCGATTACCATTAGGACGGACAGATGACCACAAATGGCGAACGTTTTGCATCGTACCGGCAGCTAGCTGATTTTCCGTCCACTCAATAAAATGAGCGTGGCTTTCAAATAAAGGAACGTCAGCAGGTGTTTTGGGAAAAAGTCCCCAACGAGTGGAGTGATAACCTGTAGGAAGACCGTCGAGAAATGGGGAAGAGGCACTTAAGGCGAGGAACAGGGGTGCTTCGGTGCGGATGAGGCGAATGGCACGCATTAGCAATTCCGGGTCACTGATACCAATATTAATGTGAACGCTGGCGGTGACGACTTTAGTGCCGTAAGTATTTTCGATGTAGCTGTGGTAGGGATTTTTGGGATCGGAACGCCAAAAGCGATCGCTTCCTCCCAAAGAGAGAGTACTTCCGGGAATCAGAGTGTAATCTCCTAAGCGTTTTAAATAAGCTCTCAGGCGCTGGCGAGGGCGTACTAAAGCACACAATAAGCGATCGTAGGAACACAATGGGGCAGTCGTGTATTCCACGTTACGGCTATCTGGCTCCGTGACAAATCCGTCCAAGTCCGCCACAATTCTATCTGAGAGGCCAACAATATCTCCTTGTGGCGTCCCGGTGTAAATTTCAATTTCAAAGCCTTTCGATAGCAGCACGATTTCTCCTTAGAGGGGTAGCGCGACTTTGAAGGGGAAATTTAATTAAAAATTAAAAACTAAAAATTACAGAAATTTTTAATTTTTAATCGAGCTAATGCTCGAACCCCTTGTTAATAATTGTATCAATAAAGACATATATTATCCTCTATCAAGAGTTGGGCATTTTAAAGTTTGTACTGTCGGTAAACTAAGTTAGCTGCACGATGAAGTAGCGAATGTCGATAAACTAAAGCATTCAAGTCATCTGCGTATCCACCGCCAATCACGCAAGCAACTGGATATCCGGCAGCAATACAGGTACTCAAGACTTGCATTTCTCTTCGGAATATGCCCGTATCTGTTAAACATAATTTGCCTAATTTGTCTCCTACATGAGGGTCAACTCCGGCATCGTACAATACTAAGTCTGGTTTTACTTGGGATAGCAAATCAGGGAGATATCGGGCAAGAGTTTGTAAATAAGCGTCATCTTCCATGCCAACTGGCAAAGCAACATCTAAATCGCTTTTTTGCTTACTACCGGGGAAATTAACTTCACAGTGCATGGAGAAAGTAAAAATACTGGCGTCATCTTGGAAAATGAAAGCCGTACCGTCTCCTTGATGAACATCTAGGTCTAGAATGAGAATTTGCCGAACTAGTCCGATTTTTTGCAGGTAGCGAGCGGCGATCGCTAAGTCGTTAAATATGCAAAAACCAGAGCCATAATTAGGAAAGGCGTGGTGTGTTCCCCCGGCAGTGTTGCAAGCTAAACCGTGGGTGAGTGCTAGTCGGGCAGTCAGGATAGTACCGCCAACAGCTACGCGGGTACGATTTGCTAGTGCTAAAGACCACGGTAATCCAATTCTTCGTTGTGCTTTGGGGTCGAGAGTGCCTTGGCAGTAAGCTCGGACGTAATCGGGAGTATGGACTAATTCTATCCACTCTTGGGGTGGGTGTTCTGGTGTGTGGAATTGTTCCGAGCGGGCAACGCGATCGCTTAATAATAGTTCATACAGTTGACGAAATTTGGGCATGGGGAAGCGATGCCCTTCTGGAAGTGGTGCGACGTAATCTGAATGATATACCAGGGGTAAATCCATTACAAATTGTAAAGGTAAGTTTATTTATAATTTTGGTTGGTAGTCAGAGACTATGCTTAACTACACTTTCAGAAAATTTTAAGTTAGTTAACTGCTGATGCAATTATGTACTTATGTTTTCAAACGTTGCTAAAGTGAAACGATATGCTGTTGTAGTTTAATTGGAAAATTCCTTACATTCTCTATGGTAACTTCGGTGCTTTACAGCAGATAATCTTGTTTGAGACCTTCTATTTGG
>CAZJJR010000187.1:0-12985 GCA_964546365.1 uncultured bacterium
GTCTTTTGTGAATTAGAAATAGCGTAACCTTGGTTAATACAACCGCCACCCACAGAACGGCGCTGATTAACTTGAAATTCTTCTTTTGTTACTTGGCTGATGCGATCGGCTACTTTCGTCCACATGGGTCAGGCTAACAGAAAAATTTAAGATTAACTAAAAAAATAGGTTTGCTATAGCATCGCAGATTCGATCGCCGCCTTCCAGCTACTGGGGTCGCCAACTAGCCAAGCCGCAGCGTCTACCTCTGTGGCGGTGGCAGTTTGAAACTCGACTTTCACCAATTGGTGTCCGAAAACCCGCTTACCGAGGTGAGAATTGACTAGAGAGACAGCTTGAATCTCTACTAAGGAAATGCGGATTTCTTTTCCCGTGATGAACTGACTGAACCATAGCTCTTCCCGTGTCAAGGCTAGCACGCCATTACCGCGAATTTGGCCGCGACCGCGCGATTCTAGACCAAAAAAGTTGGCGCTTGTTTCGGAACGCAAAATTTGGTCATCCGCAAAGCATTCGTGCAGACGCTGCTGACCAAAAGTTTGCATAGGCTTGAGAAGCTTGGATAAGAATACCCAAAAGTTATATCGGCTGGGTTTCACAGCAATTCTTCCTATCAAAATAATACGCGATCGCCTCGTTACCAAAACCGAATATCGGGTCTTGGTATTTGCCATACTAAATTGTTAGTTTAATTGCGTGCAAGTTATGGACGCCAGCTAGTAAAAATTATTGACAACCGTGGAATACTTTCTTATTCAAACGACGATCGATCCGTAGGGTGCGGTAGAAAATCGCGATCGTCAACTATTTTTCACTCCCAGCGTGAGGGTTCTGTAAAATTGAATAATCTTCAAAGCTTTACTCATCAAAGCTTTGAAGATTATTTTAAATCAAGCGATGGAAATTTAGCAGTCCAAGGAAGACCAACTACTCTTGACTTGGTTTAAGGACAACCATACCGTAGGCATCGGGAGATAAGTAACGCTGAGTAGCGATTTGTAAATCTATCGCATCCAAAGCTTGGATGCGGGCTGGATAATTAAGGGCTGGCGCTAAATCTCCCAACATTGATTGATAATAGCCGTACATCCCAGCGCGATCGCTCGGCGTTTCATTAGCAAACACGAACCGATTTGCTACTTGAGTGCGAACGCGGGAAATTTCTGTCTCGGTTACCGATTCGGTTTGTAGAGTGCGAATATGTTGAATAATTGCCGCTTCTACTTCCTCTATATTTTCCACTGGCAGCTGAGTAGAAATTTGGAATATCCCCTGGAAATGATGGGTAAGATTACTAGCAGAAATATGAGTAACTAACCTTCTTTCCTCTCGTAAATCCCTCACCAGTCGAGAAGTGCGTCCTTGTCCGAGAATTGCCGCTATCACATCCAAAGCATAAGTATGGGATAACTCAACTAATCCCGGTACTCGCCAAATCAAAATTAACCTTGCTTGCTGTAAAGTTTCATCAACATAATAGCGACGAACAATTTCTGGAAAACGCGGTTCTGGTTGAAATGAAGATTTATCTAAAGTCCGGGATGAAACGGGTTTGTTTAAAAACCCTTTCTTACTACTAACAAATCCCTCTGTCACGGTATCAATTAACTTTTCCACTGGGAGATTGCCTACCGCTACAGCCGTCATCGAATGGGGTTGATACCATTTGCCGTGGAAATCCCGCATTTGTTGAGGGGTGAGTTGTTCGATCGCGGATGCTGGGCCTAATACTGGGCGGCGGTAGGGCAATCGATCGAACGCGGTTTCGATCGCTCGCTGATAAGTCCTACGTCGCGGATTATCTTCTGAACGACGAATTTCTTCTAAAACTACCAAACGTTCCCTTTCAAATGCCTCATCCGGGATGCTGGGGTTAAGCACCACATCCATTTGTAATGGTGCTAAGTCGGCAAAATCTTTGGGAGCAGTGGTGATGTAAAAATGCGTATAATCTTGGCTGGTAGCGGCGTTGGTGACCGCACCTCTTTCTTCCACCAAACGCTCGAATTCACCACTAACCAGCTTTTCAGTTCCTTTAAAAACCATGTGCTCTAAAAAATGAGCCATCCCGTTGATTTCATCGGACTCAACGGCAGAACCAACATTCACCCACAAGCTGAGGTTGACAGCTTCCACTGGCATTTGTTCTGCCACAATAGTCAAACCGTTGGGTAGCTGGCGGATAGTGGGGGCATTGAGCGGTAGAGATTCGATCGGAGTTAATATCATTTGTTGTTACATTTGCGATCGCTCATACTCACTATCGTAGTCGGCTGGTTGACCGCTAGAAGTGAGTATATACACGTAAACCAAAAATATGAGCTTCTTTAGATCGATGTTGCGTTCATATATCTAAATATTTTACTATGATTGTTTGTTAAGAATTGTAAAAAAATAAATTAATCTTCAGTATAGTTCAATGAGCGATCGCAAATCTCGCCGCGTAGTAGTTATTGGGGCTGGAATAGGCGGTTTAACTGCTGCTGCCTTACTTGCACGTCGCGGCTATCAAGTTTTAGTTTTAGACCAAGCCTTTGTACCGGGAGGATGCGCTTCCACCTTTAAACGCAAAGGATTTACCTTTGATGTGGGTGCGACCCAAGTTGCTGGTTTGGAACCGGGGGGCATTCATCACCGCATTTTCTCAGAATTAGAAATCGACCTTCCACCAGCTACCCCTTGCGATCCTGCTTGTGCGGTATATTTACCTGGTGAAACAGAGCCTATCAATGTCTGGCGAGACCCGAAAAAGTGGCAAGCCGAAAGGCAGCACCAATTTCCCGGTAGCGAACCTTTTTGGCAATTAATGACTAATTTATTTCGCTACAGTTGGGCATTTCAATCTCGCGATCCCGTTTTACCACCTCGCAACGCCTGGGATTTGTGGCAATTAATCAAAGCTGTCCGTCCCGATACTTTACTCACTCTGCCATATACCTTTTTGACGGTGGGCGATGCTTTGCGAGGCTATGGTTTAAGCGATAACCTGCGGTTGAGAACTTTTTTGGATTTACAGTTAAAGCTCTACTCTCAGGTGGATGCCCAAGAAACTGCTTTGCTTTATGCAGCTACGGCATTGGGTGTTTCCCAGTCACCACAAGGACTCTACCATTTGGATGGGAGTATGCAGGTGTTGAGCGATCGTCTAGTAGAAGCTTTAAAACGAAATGACGGTCAACTTCTCATGCAGCATGGGGTTGAGCGAATATTTGTCGAAAATGGAAAAGCTACGGGGGTGCTTGTCCGCAATCAAAAAACCGGGAAAGTTTGGACTGAGTTGGCGGATGAAGTGGTAGCAAATGTAACCGTGCAGAATTTGGTTGAGTTGGTAGAAGAAAAGAACGAACCGCACAGATGCAGAGAACCCAAAGAAGAAAGCAAAAGAGGGTTTTTTGCGGGTTATCGTCGCCGGGTAGATAAGTTACCTTCTCCTTCTGGAGCTTTCGTGGTTTATTTGGGTGTCGAAGAAAGGGCGATTCCAAAGGATTGTCCGCCACATTTACAGTTTTTGTACGATTATGATGGCCCGATTGGGGAAAATAATTCTTTGTTTGTTTCGGTTAGCCGTTCTGGAGATGGACGAGCGCCAGCAGGTAAAGCAACTATTACGGCTTCTTCTTTTACTGATGTTAGACCGTGGTTCGATCGCGATAATTATGACGAATTGAAACAAAAATATACTGAAAAAGCGATCGGGCTGCTTTCTCAATATTTTCATTTAACGCCGGAATCGATCGTTCATGTCGAAACTGCAACACCTCGCACTTTTGCTCGCTTTACGGCTCGCTCTAGAGGTATCGTCGGCGGTATCGGTCAAAGAATACCTACTTTTGGCCCCTTTGGATTTGCTAACCGCACGCCGATCGACCATCTTTGGTTAGTCGGTGACTCGACTCATCCGGGAGAAGGTACGGCTGGAGTTAGTTATTCTGCATTAACTACGGTCAGGCAAATCGAGGCAGGCTGGTAAGGTCTGAGGAAGCAAGCGATATCGTGTCTGGCTAAACTCTTATCATTAAGACCGCCGGGGGCAGGGGGCAAGACGACCGTTCGGAATTCTGAGTCCTGAGTTGTGAATTCCTACTCTTAAAGCCCGATGCCCCATTGCCAATCAAAATGAATTGGTGTTGCTATTGTCACCAGGAACTGTTGTTTCTGCTGGGGGTTCGACGCTAGCTGAATTATCAGGTAAATTGTCCTCAGGAGGAGCGCTATCTTGAATGGGGCTACTCTGCTCCGGTACGGAATTGGGTGAGGGTATGGCTGGTTCTGCTGGACTGGGAACCGGTGGCGGCGGTGGTGCTGGTGGCGGGTTTAAGATATTTTGCCATACCTCAATTTGTGCTCTTGCTTCTCCATAAGCATTGGTACCAGAAGGAATCGATCTGGCAATGGCGATCGCACCTGCAATATCGTAAGTAGCTCGATCTTGAGCCTGAGAGAGCAGTTGAAAACTCCACTGATTCATCAAGTTCTCAGCTTCCGCTCGCAAAGCACTAGAACTAGGAACTCGATTTGCCGACCGAATGGCAGATGCCAAAGCATCTGGAGTGGCTTGGCTAGCAAATCTGCGTGCTTCTTCTAAATTCTGTTGAGCTTGAATCTGTCCTTGCCAACTCCTAATCGCTGCTTGTGCTTCACCTGAGAGAGACCTGCCAGGTCTGATTTGTTGAGCGATCGCGATCGCATCAACCAAATTACCGCTACTAGCTAATTGTCTTGCCTGATCCAGATAAGGTTGGTCTTGAATTCTTTGAATCTGACCTGTCCACTTAGCAACTTTTTCCTGAGCTTCCCCATAAAGAGCGCGACCTGGGGCAATCTGTTTGGCTTCTTCAATCGCAGCTTGTAAAGAAGTTTCATCACCCATCACTGCCATTTGATCGGCTCGATTCAAATAAGGACGATCTTCGATCGTCTGAATTTGAGATGTCCAACGACCGATTTCCATTTTCGCTTCTTGAGCGCGGGGATGATTTGCTGGAATCAGTTGCGCTTCTTTAATCGCCGACTTGAGATCGTTAGCCGTTCCCAGTTGAGCCAGTTGGCGTGCTTTTTCCAAGTGTGCTAAATCTTCGAGTTCTCGCTGCCAACGAACGATCAAGTCTTGCCCTTTACTATATAAAGGCCGATCCGGACTTAACTTTTTCACTAACGCGATCGCTTGTTCCAAACTCGCTGGCGTTCCTCCCTTCGCTACGGAATAAGCTTCCGCCAGATTAGTCAGGTCTTGTACCTCAGCTTGCAAATTAGCACGAGCCGGAATCTGACGAAGAATCGCGATCGCTTCATCTATATTTTGATTTTGCATCTGAGATTCTGCCAAATCCATCATTTTCCGCCCAAATTCACCGATTGATTTTTGGGCTTCTTGATATAGATAACTCTTAGGATTAATGGACTCTGCCAGCTTAACAGCTTCCAGCAAATTCTTCAGTCCGCCTCGTTTTCCCAAGTTACGCGCTCTAGCTAAGATGTCTCCATCATCTCGTGCCGATACGATCAGTTGGTTAAGTTCTTCATACTTAGTAGTTTCCCAATAAGTATTGCCTATATATAACAAGCGGACAGCTTCCCGAAAAGCTTGCGACCAATTTTCTTGTCGCACTTGCTTCTCCGCTTCTTTATAAATTCCTTCTGCCTTAGACCATACCGACTGCCAACCTTTAATCCGGCTTTCTACTAGAGTGTATGCAGGTACATCTGCCGGAATTTGTTTGGCCATCGCGATCGCTTCATTCAGCTTGCCCGCGTTAAATGATGTCTCCGCCAAATCCAAAATCTCTAGCGACCACTCTTTAATCATTTGATTAGCTTGACTTCTGAGTGGATGGTCTAGCGGTAAAGTTTTCACCATCGCGATCGCTTCTAGCAAATCCTTCGTCGTTTGCTTTTTAGCTGCCAACTGAGCGCAATACAGTCGCATGGACGCCGAAGCCGTTGGCCAGTAGATCGACGGACAATTTGGCACCGTTGGCAACATCAGCAACAGCGCGATCGCCGTTATTCCCACTCCACCAGCCGTTATCGTAGCCAACACAGCCCAAAACTGCCAGCTACCCCACCAACGTTCTAATTTGGCAGGTGACTCAGCAGGAACGGAAGACTTCAACTTACTAATTGGCCCTGATTTTTGTAAAGAATTATCCTCTAACTGCTTTCCTTGAGAAATTGGTAGTTCAGCAGAAGATGATTTTTTATTAACTAAAGGAGTCTCTGGAGAGACTGAAGCACCGACAGTCGGCGGTTCTGAAGCTTCCGGAATCAGTGGTTGGATGGGAAATCGGTTTTGATTCCCCTGCTCTGAAGCTTTAGCAGCAGACCATCGGCGATCTGGATTTCCCCGTTCTCTCATAGCTCACACCAAAATAATCGTGCATTGGGCAAAGCTTGGCTGGTTCGGCTCGAAAATATATTTTTTGCGATCGTATCCTTGCCTTCCCAAAAAAGCTAGATCCCGTGCATTATATCCTTCGTTAGCGGTATTTGAGCAGCAAGCTTCAGAATGATTTTTCAGCAGTATTTCCAGGATTTATTACCAAAGCTGAGGATGAAAATAGCCGAGTAATTAGCTAATTTTTCCAGATGTTCGTCTCAAAAAAGTAAAATTAAACTTTTTTACTCATTTTTTGCCATTTCTGCTGAACATCCCTTCCGCATTCCATCTAACCAGTGCTAATAAATACTCCCGCCAAACCAAATTTTCAGGACTCAGCCCTTAAATCTACAATTAATCTAGCCAGTTGCTCTCTACTAGCTTGATAAATTTCTCCACAAAAATGGCAAGTAGCTTCCGCACCATCATCTTTTTCAATCATGTCTTGCAGTTCCTCTTCGCCAAGCAACTTGAGAGCACTGATAAAACGAGTGTTAGTACAGCCACAATGAAAGCGTAGCAATTGTACCTCTGGTAATTGCACCAGCCCCATATCTCCCAACAATTGCTCGAAAATTTCTGGCAAACTTTTACCAGCTTGTAACAAAGGAGTAAAACCTGATAAAGCTCCTACCCTAGATTCCAAAGTTTCGATCAAAGCTTCGTCTCTGGCTGCCTTGGGTAAAACTTGGATTAATATTCCTCCAGCTGCCGTTACTTCGCCCCCCTCTACAAATACACCAACTACTAAAGCAGAAGGCGTTTGTTCGGAAGTCACCAAATAATTAGCTATATCGTCCCCAATTTCACCGGAAACTAGCTCGACCGTACTGGAATAAGGATAACCGTATCCGACATCTCTAACTACATAAAGAAATCCCTCTTGACCTACCGCTCCACCTACATCTAATTTTCCCTTCGCATTTGGTGGCAATTCCACACCGGGATTCTCTACATAACCCCTGACTGTTCCATCCAAGCCAGCATCCACAAATACAATCCCTAAAGGGCCATTACCCTTGATCCGAATATTCACTCTCGATTCGGGTCGCTTCATACTGGAGGCTAATAACAATCCGGATGTCATCGTGCGGCCCAAAGCCGCCGATGCTACGTAGGAAAGTTGATGCCTGCGTCTGGCTTCCTCCGTTAAACGGGTTGTAATCGCGCCAACTGCACGAATTCCTCCCTCTGCTGCTGTAGCGCGGATTAATTGATCGGCCATTAACAAAACCTTACACTTCTTAACATCTTCTATTTTTCTATTTTAAGGCGGTAATCCCTTTACTGGCCGTTAGCTCCTACCTGAGCTACCATTTCCTTTGAACTTGCTGCTGTCAAAATTTTAGATATGTTGGGTATTTTTCAAAAAAGCAATCTGCGGATAGAGGTAGAAGCCTCTGAAACCACCATTAGAGATAGCCTGTTGCAACCGAATCTGTTAAGACAATGGCTAAAAACGCAAAAGTTTTCGCCTGATTTACCAGAACAGCTTTCTCAAGGAATCTCTTTTACCAGTTGGATTGGCCCAGTAGCAATTCAGCATCAAGTTGAAATGGCACGACCAAATTGTCTGCGTCTGTTGTTGAGTCAGGGAATAGACGGTTTCCACGAATGGTACTGGGGAGAAGGTTGGGTGCAGTCGCGTTTAGAAGGCATTTCTTTACTGCCATTAAATTTGGGTCAAACTGTAAGCTTGCTTCAGTTAAAACAATTTTTGCAAATGAAACAAAACACTTAGCAAGTTGCCATCAATTTTTTTAGTAAGGAATAGCAGTCATTTTTTATTTTCTAAATTTAAGGACTAAATTCCTTACTACAAACTTTGGTTCTCCTAGACTGATTATGATAAATAAATACTTTAAATCAACTCAAACACCGAATAGCTAAAGGTTTTTACAAAATGAAAAGCATTTTTTATAAAAAAGCATTTTCTAATATTTATAAGCCTTGTGTAGCAAGGCTTATAAATATTATTTTGTATTAATTTATCATAACTAATCTGGGAGAGCCCAAACTTTTTGCCTAAATTATTGCCTTACTTTGGCTGTTACTTCATTTAATCCGACCTGATCTAACAGTGAGTAAAAATCTTCGGCAATTGCGCGATCGTTTGGATGGCTATCAGAAGCTTTGACAAGGGTTGCTAAGGCATCATACCAAAATCCCTCTACTGCATAAGCACTAGCGCGATCGCGATCGGATTTAGCAGCACTAAGCAGCCTAGTCAGCGCTGGTGTGGGAGACGCTCGCCTAATCGAAGACTGAACCATCATCTTTTTGATTTCCCCATCAGCAACGCAAAGAGTTGATACTGACCAAACGTACTCTTGCCCAGCAATCATTTGGGGACTATTTTTAGGTAATTGTATTTGAACTATTGCTGGCTTTCTTTCTACTGGAATTTCAACTTTATATATCGGCTGATTTTTGCCCACTTGCTTTAACTCAAATTCTATTTTTCTCAAAATGTCTTCTGATGCTAAATTCTCGGTGACGTACCATAAAAATGTAGGATATTCTGATGTAGTTAATCCAAAATGATTATCGGGTACTAAAGGTATAAGCAAGGTATTGGAACAGAAAGCCGGTTCCACTCTAGGTTCATTATCGCTAGGAGGAGGCCAATCAACTACCCGCGCTCCACCCGAGGCGGTAGTTGAAGGAGCCCCACGACTGGGGGGTTTATACTCAATACCTTTAGTTGCTGCGGCGGGAATTGCTAAAGCTTTTGAATTAAAATCAGGGTTAATTCCTAATTTTTTTAATGGCTGATTTGGCGGTACATTGCCGCTAAATATATTAATAAAAAGTAGTGTAATGCTGCTCGTTACTAAGATTTTCTTTTGACGATTAATCATCATAATTATGATATTGAAACAAACGGCAAAAAGTGGTTAATAACCTTTTATAAAAATTAATTAGTAACTAATTCCCTAAATTTTCTCGTTCTTTAGCTGTTACATTGTGTAAGCCAATTTGATCTAAAAGAGAGAAAAAATCTTGTCGAATAGAACGCTGATTCGAGCTACGATGAGAAGCATCAGATAGGACTGCTAAGGCATCATACCAAAATCCTTGTTGAGCATAAACTCTAGCGCGATCGCGCGGTGAAGTAACTTTATTTAACTGTCTGGTTAGTTGTGCGGTAGGAGAAACTCGTCTAATTGCTGTCTGGACAGTGACTTTTTTAACACCTTGATTTGTCTGACAGTTGACTGATACCGACCAAAAGTAATCTTGTCCTACAGTTAATTCAGGCTGCTCGGGCGGAATAGTTGTTTCAATTATGCCAGCCTTTGGTATCGTCAGTTGGTTAGTAAATAATGGTGCGTCTGTTCCTACTTTTTTCAAGGAAAACTCTACCGCATCGGGATCTGCCATATACCAGTAAAACTTAGGACGACTGGATGTTGTTTGCCCTGCATGATCCTGAGGAACGAGAAAAATCGGTAATTTTTCAGTACATTCTTGTGGAAGAGAGGGAGCTTGTGCTGGTGCGGCAGGAGGGATCGGATGCTCCTCTCCTCGCGTTCTCCGAAGCATATCATCTCTTCTGGCCGGACCGCGCAGAGGCAATTCGTCATCTGATTGTAAAATAGTCGGCCCTTCGTGGCTGCGAGTACCGCCTGAGGCAGTAGTGGAAGGTGCATCCCTGTTAGGTGGCGTGTATTGGATACTTGTTGTCGGCTCGATCGCGAAAGCTTTTGAGTTAAATGCTAAATCGATGGATACTATATTCACGGTGTGATGGAAGCTAGGATAAATTACATCGATCGCTTGGCTTGCCAGGATTGATATCACACTAGCGAATAAGATTGATCTTTGACCGCAGATCGCCATAATTTAGGTAATTTCTGGTTTTTTTACCTTAATAATAGACGGTTAAATATAAATTTTGTTCTAATTTTAGATTTACTTTTAGCTTGATGTGGATACATCATAAAGTTTGATACATCTTTTTATATCGCTTTACGGGCTTTTCAGCAAAAAGTTAATTATTTTGTTTGTTATAACATTCTCTTCACCACGAAGAAAAATTTTTTATATATAAAAAATTAGCTACTACAGTTCTCGCTAATCAATCAAAACTTTGCCCCTTGTCTGAAGTTGTTTGGTAGCCTATTCATTCATCAAAAACCAATCCCAGACATTTCCAGAAGAAAAATTGCACTCCTTAATTTTCTTTTTACAAGCGATAAGTAGTTTTCCTATTTTGGCTTGACCACTAAGACAGAACAAGGAGCATTCTCCACTACCTGGCTACTCACAGAGCCTTGCAAAATCCGTTTCAAACCGGTTAGCCCGCGACTACCGATCAAGATGAGATCGGCTTGGTGAATATTAGCAAGGCGAATAATTTCCTCCGCCGGATCGCCGGTAACTATTTCTAGCTCGCTCTGACAAGGGAGGTTGGGCTGATAAGACTGTAATTGCTTTTCTATTTGTCTGTAGAGTAGTTCCTCAGAATTAGGATGAGGTCGATCGGCAGTCCATTCTACATCAGTTTCAGGGGGAGCGATGACGTGAGAAAGAATTACTTTCGTTGCTGGCTGCAATTGAATCTCTTCTAGGGTCTGAATCACTTGCTCCGATAGCTCTGAACTATCAAGGGCCACCAGAATTGTTTTAATCACAGATCGCACCTCCTCAAAATACATCCGATATCCATGTTTTTATTTAGACACGGTACTGCCTCAAAGACAATTACCACCGTTTCCTTATCGCCTTGGCTGGTCAACGACCAATGCACTAATTTAGCACAAGCATGGAATTCCCGCTTCGCTCAGTTGATGAGTTAATCACAATTCATCTCCCGTTAAACCTGGTTTAACGGGAGATGAATCGATGTATTCAACAATTAACGTAATTTGCTAGCTATAGGATTTGGACTAGGAGCGGGCAGTGAATAGTTGGATGAGTGGATGATTCAAAACTCAAAACTTTTCACTGCTTAGTACTAATCCTTTCTTCTCTAGCTCCTATCTGCCTCAATCGTTAATAACTAGCGACTTGAATTATTACCAGCGTGCTTTCAGGCTGCTACAGCTATTGTCCCTGTTTGTCTGCGACGTTGCTGGCAAAAACAGCAATTCTGACAGGTTTTAGGCGACGTAGTGTATTGTATTATTTTCCAGGTTCTCGTCTGGGAATACGGAGCCGTACCGAGTCTGCGTGGGAAGGTAAACCTTCTGCGGTAGCAAGAACATCTATAGCTTTAGCTGCTTTCCCCAATGCAGTTGGGGCGTAGCTAATAATCGAAGAGTGCTAAAAGTTTCGACTCCTAATGCAGAAGCGTAGCGGGCGGCACCAGAAGTAGGTAGAGTGTGGTTAGGGCCAGCCAGGTAATCTCCTACCGCTTCCGGGGTAGAGGAACCCATAAAGATCGCTCCGGCATGACGAATCAATTCCAGCATTGCCCAAGGGTCATCTACTTCTAATTCCAGGTGTTCTGGGGCAAATTCGTTAGAAAGTTCTGCTGCCACTGCTTTTGATTCAACTACTACAATCAAACCGTAGTGTGCGATCGCCTTTTCAGTCAGTATTCGCCGGGGATGTTCCCGCAACTGCCATTCCACTTCCGCCTGTACTTTTTGTGCCAGCACCGCATCAGTAGTCAACAGAATCGCCGCTGCCATTGGGTCGTGTTCTGCTTGAGCTAGCAAGTCGGCTGCCAGATATACTGGATTGGCGGTTTCATCGGCAATCACCAGTACTTCTGATGGCCCCGCCAAGGAGTCAATGCCAACCGTGCCGTAGACTAGCTTTTTAGCGATCGTGACATAAATGTTACCCGGCCCGGTAATTACATCTACCTTGGGAATGGTTTCTGTCCCATAAGCCAGCGCCGCAATCGCTTGAGCACCTCCGATCCGGTAGATTTCATTCACGCCTGCTTCTTGAGCCGCTACTAATACTGCCGGGTTAATTGGTGCCGGAGATGTGTTGCCACCTTTGGAGGCAGGACTTCCTTGGGTATCGGTTGCTTGTTCTTCCGGACGCAGCACCTGGGAAGCTGGTGGGGTTACCATGACAATGCGCGGAACCCCAGCTACTTTAGCCGGAATCGCATTCATCAAAACCGTACTGGGATAGGCAGCCCGACCGCCAGGAACGTAGATTCCCGCCCGGTCTACTGAGGTGTAGCGTTTTCCCAGCACTACCTCATCATCTTTAAACTGAACCCAAGACTTAGGTACTCGTTGTCGGTGAAACTCTTCTATTTGGGTTCGGGCCAACCGAATAGCCTCTAGCAACTCTTTTGACACTTGTTGATAAGCGGCATCTAATTCCGAGCCGCTCACCCGCAGTTGTTCTGGAGAGAGGGTTTGTTGGTCGAATTCTTCAGTATAATGCAAAACTGCCCGGTCGCCTTGACGTTTTACCGCCTGTAGGACTTCCCGAACGGTTGCTTCTTTGTGAATAATTTGGTCTGTGGAAGTGCGATCGCGGATACGCCGCAATTCCGCCTCTGCCTCAGTCCGCTGAGTAATGATTCGCAGCATGGAGTAGGAATGCCAATCTAGGACTTACCCGGAACGAGAACGAGTTGGACAACATCTCGAATCAAACTGCCAGCGATCGCCCTCCTTTGATTGGACTGCTGAG
>CAZJJR010000188.1:0-12973 GCA_964546365.1 uncultured bacterium
GACAAATTTCGACTTCTTTCGGAGTAGGAGGGCTGGTTTTTTCATCAATTCTAAACCACTCTCTAATGGTTTCCGATTCTTGTTTGCGATCGGGATTTTCCGGCTCTACGTAACTAACTACTAAATATACCGTCAAAGTTCCTTTTAAAGGAGTTTCCGTCGCGATCCGAAATTCCCGGTTAATTGCGCGATCGACAATTATTGGATTACCTTCCACATCGATCGCGATCCCCGGTTGAATTTTCAACCAACGCCTGTCTCTAAACTTAGCTGATGCTGACTCCGGCGGCTCGATTAATTGTACTCCCAATCCGCAAACAATTCCTGGTTGATTGACAGATTGGTAGTGCAGATTTTGGCGGCGTCGATGATAATCATGAGACATCAACCACCGTTTGGCATTCATCATCAAACTGTCATATATATGCAGGCGTTCAAAAGGATCGACCGACGGTGATGGAAAAGGTTGATTGCTCATGAGCGATGAAAAAATTTGTGGTATTAATTATTACACTAAACTCGGCTAATGGGTTTTAATTACGTGATTTTTTAACTATTCTCAGATCGTTGCGTAAATGTTTGCCACAGATTCTTGCCAGAGCGGGTTTTGATGTCAATTTGCTCGGTGGAAATCTCTAATTTATCATTGGGAATTTTGCCTTTTAAATTTTCAATTGTTTAGCACCTACCTTTGCTACCATCAGGCATGATGGCATTGCATAATCTGGTACTGCTACTAAAAGTTATGCCACTTAAAGTTGCACCCTTGAGGTTAGCATTACTGAGATTTGCACCGCTTAAATTAACACCGCTGAGGTCAGCATTACTTAAATCAGCATTGCTGAGGTCAGCATCGCTTAAGTTAGCACCATTTAATTTGCTTCTTCTTAAATTAGCTTCTTTTAAATTAGTATTGCTCAATTCTGCGCCGCTGAAATCAGCACCGCTCAAGTTGGCACGGCTTAAATTGCTACCTCAAGTTAACATCTTTCAGGTTAACTGCTGTTAGATTAGCACCCCTTAAATTAGCAGTACTTAAATCGATACCTCGAAGGCTGATATTAAATAGATTAGCTCGTTCTAAGTTGGTTCCGTTTAAGTTAATTTCCGTTAAATCAGCTTGTCTTAGATCGGCGCTGGCTAGATTACTGTTGCTGAGGTTTGCTTGCCGCAATTTGGCTCGATTTAAATTAGCGCGATCGAGATTAGCTTGACTTAGATCGGCATTCCTCAGATCGGCATCGCTCAAGTTAGTATCGGTTAAATTGGCAGCGATTAAATTGGCATTTCTCAAATCGGCAATCGACAAGTCTGCTGCTAGTAAATTGCTATTGTTTAAATTCGCTTGACGCAAATTAGTACCTTTGAGAATAGCACCGCTGAGGTTGGCATTTTCCAGATTAAAATTACTTAAGTCAACGCTACTTAAATTAGCTCCTTGCAAATCCGCTTTTTGCATATCTCGACGAACAATCGGTTGATTTACCATTTCCCAGACTATTCGCCATTTGCGCTCTAACATGGTATCGGAATTAACTTTTGTATCTTTTAAATCAGTTCCCATTAAATCTGCATCAGTGAGATCGGCACCGCTGAGATTGGCATTTTTTAAATTGGCGCTTCTGAGGTTAGCACTTCTCAAATAAGCACCCGTCAAATCTGCATTTCCCAGGTTAGCATTACTCAGATTGGCGCTTCGGAGGTTGGCTTCTCGCAAGTAAGCACCCACCAAGTTAGCATTGCTTAAATTGCAATTAGGACATTCTCTAGTTTCCCGCAATCGGCGAATCGTTTGGGAGTCGTGAACTGGCGGTGCAGTGGCTAAACATAGAGGGGTGAGAACTGCTGCTAAAATTTTAAGTTTCATAAATCAGCCACCAGTTTTTTACTGTAACAATATTCTGTCTAATTTCAGCCCAAAATCAAAATTTGTTGTATCGTTGTTTTATTTAGATTAAAGCTCACCCCTAGCCATTTCTGTCAAGGGGTATTTAACCGCTGAATTTTACTTCGGCACTCCTGTCCTTGCTAGCAGTATCGTTCGTGTTGTTTCATGGATAAGGTTCCAGAAGGAAGTCAATTTTTATGAAGCGTATTTTTAAATGGCTTGGCTTTACGACGGCTGTTCTAAGTATATTCGTACATTCGACGGTGAGAGCAGCCGGTAATTTTGAGAGTGTGGGAAGTAATGCTACTACTGTCAACCATGAAATGTTGGCACAAGCACCATCAAATGATTTTCAATTTAAAGATTTTAATTTTTGGGTAAATCAGTGTCGCTTGTTAGAAAGCGAACAAAAATATGCGGAGGCTTTAGCGGTTTGCGAAAAAGCGATCGCGCTTCGTCCCCGCAGCAACAACCGCGAACTTTGGTCGATTAGAAGCAACGCTCTTTTGCAGTTGAAACAATATCCGGAAGCAGTAGCATCTTACGATTACCTGCTGCGATTTTCGCCAAAAGATTCTCTTGCTTGGACTCGCCGCTGTGAGGCTTTATACCAGTTAGAAAATTACGATGAAGCCTTGGCGTCTTGTGAAAAGGCGTTGCAAATTGATGGAAATTGGGGTAATGCTTCCCCGGCGGTGGCTTGGTACGATCGCGGTTTGATTTTGCAAAAGTTAGAGCGAAAAGAAGAAGCGCTAATTTCTTTTGAAAGAGCGTTGGAGATTAACGGCGATTATACTTTGGCTTTGACGGAAAAGTGCGGTTTACTCTCAGATTTGCAAAGATATGAAGATGCGATCGCGATTTGCGATATCGCTGCCGAAAAAACGCCGCTGGCTTTGAATAATCGAGCGGTAGCTTTGGCAAAAACGGGAGAAATTGAAGAAGCGATCGCATCCTACGAACGCGCTTTAGCTAACAATCCCAATGATGCCAATGCCTGGACAAATCAAGGCATTTTGTTAGAAAAATTAGGACAAGATGAAAAAGCACTGACTTCTTACAACAAAGCTCTGCAAATCAATCCTAAATCTTCATTAGCTCTCGTCAACAAATGCGCCACCCTCAACAGATTAGAAAATTACAAAGAAGCGCTGACTGCTTGCGAAAATGCGATCGCGGGTGATGGCGTCTGGGGTGATACCAGTCCCGATCGCGCTTGGAATCAACGCAGCCACGCCTTACTCGGATTGGCAGAATATCAAGAAGCACTCGCCTCTGTCGATCGCGCAATTAACATCAATCCTAACTTTGCCGAAGCTTGGAATAACAAAAGCGCAATTTTATGGCATTTACAAAAATACGAAGATGCTCAACAAGCAGTCGAACAAGCACTCGAATTTAAGCCAAAATACAGTCAAGCTTGGTTTAATCAAGGCAGAATCCTCAGCACGTTAGGAAAATACGATGAAGCAGTCAAAGCTTATAATTTAGCACTGCTTAACGATGTAAATACTTTGGAAAATCTGACTTGTGCTAATATTTTAGACAACCAAATTGTTGCACCGTGGGATGCCAAACAATACAGCAGAATCATTGATGCTGCCAAGAATTCTTGTTCCGATATTTTAGCTAACAAAAGCGTAGCCCTTTGGCATTTAAAACAATATCAAGATGCCTTAGTTGCCACCAACCAAGCCATTCAACTCAATCCCAAATCTTTTGAAGCTTGGTACAATCGCGGCGTTGTCTCGATCGATCTCAGGCAATACCAACAAGCCTTAGATGCCTACGAAAGAGCGAACAGAATTAGCCCCAACAACGTCTATGTCTTGACTGGCAAAGGTTTAGCCCTCGAAGGACTGGGAGACGATCGCCAAGCCCTCGATGCCTTTGAAGCCGCTTTAAACATCAATCCCGATTACGAACTCGCCCAACAATACCGAGATTTAGTATTGCAAAAGTTAATTTAAATGGGTAGTGGAGTATCAGCTAGAAACCCGGTTTCTTTGAAAAACCGGGTTTCTAAACCCTACTAAAAGCTGATAGATTAACCACTGCTTATTTGCGATTATTGCAATTATCATCCTATTATGACAAACGAAAATCTACTGCAAACCGAATTTAAATTCACCCTTCCCAAAGGCTTAGTAGACGAACGGGGAAACATTCATCGCCAAGGTACGATGCGCCTAGCTACTGCCAAAGATGAAATGCTCGTCCAGAAAGACCAGAAAATTCGGGAAAATCCCGCTTATGTAGTTTTAGTAATGCTATCCAAAGTAATTACTAAATTAGGAAATTTATCATCAGTAACTCCCGAATTGTTAGAAGAACTTTTTACCGTCGATCTCGCTTATTTGCGCGAATTTTACAATCGCATCAACCAACAAGGTAACGCCAATCTTCTCGTGCAATGTCCGCGATGCAGCAACCAATTTAACGTGGAACTAGAACTAGCGGGGGAGTCGTAAGCTACCCCTCAGAGCAACTGCATGAGGAGGTAGCCTGCATCGCATTTTATTTTCATTGGTCGTTAGAAGATATTATCAATTTAGAACACGCCAGTCGGCGGCGGTGGGTGACGGAAATTGGGAAAATAAAGGGGGATAGAACGAGTTTGTAGGATACAGCGATCGCATTTTATGAAGAAGAATTCAGAACTCAGGAGTCAGAATTCAGCATGAATTGGAGTCCGACTGGGTGATGAATATTGGTTTAAAACCTTGCCCCTTGTGGGCAAAAGGAAATTCATGTATTCTTCCTTGCTAAAACTCCATCCCTTCATAGGTGGAGTATTCTGAATTATGAATTCTGTCTTCTGACTCCTTTTTATTTTTCTTTTTTCTCTTTCTTTTGACCTTTTTTATACTTGAGAGCAGCTTGATACACCTTGCTGCCGATCCCGCGATCGCGTAAATCAAAGTGCATCAAATCTCCAAACATTCCTCCCCAGTAGAGTTCCATCCCTCGGATTACCTCCTCACTGAGATTTGTAATACCGTTTTCGGGAATCATTTCTTTCAGTTGTTCGTTTTTTGTCTTCCAACGCTTGCCATACCAAATTTTGCCACAATTATTTAGGTCTTCCTGAATTTGTTTTCTAGCTTCCTCTGCCGTCTTTCCTTTCCACCGGGTGCTAGTAGCTTTACTCAAAAGTTCTTGCAGTTTTGGCTCATTTTCAGGCTCCAACAAACTGAAGTAAGATTCAACCATTTTGTCTATTTTTAATACATTTTCAATAGTTGCTGTCAGGCGATCGTCAAGACTCACACCATCAACTTTTCCTAGATTAAAATCTCGTTTAAATTCCAGGCGTTCTCCTCCTAAAAGCTCCTGCATATAGCCATAATAGGTATTTGCCCATTTTTCTTGCCCCCCCTCTTCAGTTTTATCTGCTTTTTGATTTGGGATAGCAATCCAAGGGTTGTGCGTTACATCCACATCAACAGCCAATCCAAAAACGTGCATACTAGTTGAAGATCCTTCTTCTTCGGGAGTGCGACCTGCTGCTACAAATGTCTCTGTCAAGCCGAGTTTTTTCGCTGCTTCTTTAGCATCCTTAGCTCCAGTTTGACTCACAAATTTTGCCTCCACATTCTTCAGATGAGCAGCTAAAACTCTGTGAACGGGATGCTTCATTGTTTTGCCCAAGAAGGTAATATCTACAAAATTGTTAAACCATGTTTCAGGCGATTCTCCAACTTCCGCTAAATCCTCACTAATCGATTCGAGAATTTCTGTTGTAATGTCATCACTTCCCTCTTCAAAACTGGTTAAATCTTCAAAGTCTTCTGGCTTAATCTTGCCAATATCTTCGCTAGTCTTTTTAGCACTACTCAAATTTGAGGCTGCCGTCCAACCCCAAATTTTTCCTTCACTTTCTGCACCCTCTACTACCTCCTGCACTCGCACAAATTCTTTGTCATTTTTAACCAAGGTTTCGAGGATTTTGACTTGAGAATCTTGGGGAATGCGTTCTCCAGTAGACTTCAACTCCGGCGGTGGCGTGCGGATTTGGGCATCTGGATCGTGAACGAGAAAAACTTTTGGGCCACCTACCCACTCCTGCACTTGATTCCAAGCGTTTTGGGCATTTTCCCAAATACTACCTACACCGTTGACGATATCATCGATCGGATTGCGATCGTCCGATTTAGGTTCGGCAGTTCGTTTCGCTTGCTTGTAAACCTTGGGATACAGACTATTTGCAATGTGTAAGTAGGCATCTATGTAAGTCTGTTTCTGCTCTGCATCCGACACATCGCTGATTTTCTTGCCGTTCATTTCTGGATAAGCCATCCAAAAGGCTTCATTGAGCAGGTCGTTTTTAGTTTTCTTCTTTTCAATAACCTGGTTAATTCCCAATTCAAGGGCTGCTTGTGCCAATCCCATTCGGACAATTTCAAAGGAAGTGTCAGGGTAACGCTGTATTTCGCCATCCTGACTATTGGTAGTTGTAATAGGTCGATTCTGCTGATTGGCCAATTTTGATCCTAGTGGCGCTCCTCCAGTTTGCTGCAACACATGAGTCATTTCATGGGCAGTCAATTCATCTTTACCAGGCGACTTCCCTGCACCGTAGTAAATATCGCTACCGTGAGCGAAAGCTTGAGCGCTCAATTCTTTGTTCATCTGTACTGCGGTAGCATCAGTATGCACCCGCACCCCGCTAAAATCAGCACCAAAGCGCGGTTCCATGAAAGCTCTCACCTCATCTGGTAAAGGACTACCGCCCCCCTTACTCCCATTCAACTGATTCTCTAAATTGCCGCTATGGGAAGACTTCCCCTCTGACTCAGCTTTAGCTTGCACTGGTGCTAGAGAATCGGGAAATATCTTCATTTGCATTAAGTTGAAGCCAGCACTGGGATTTATTGCTTTGTCCTGTTTTCGGGATATTGTTGCATCGTGAACTGAGTCGCTGAAAGGTCGCTGCCACGAAGTTGCTTTCTGTGCAGGTGGGGAATAAGAATTAGATCCGGGTTTTTTTTGAACTTGCGATCGCATACTCATCTCCCGACGCTGCGCCAGCTTATTTTCTCAGTATTTTCCCTCAGTTTGGCACAACTGCCGTGCATGAAAACCCAGCCAAAATAAATCTTAACTTGACGTTAATTGCAAAATGTTATATCCAAATACAAATCAAATTAACAAATCATTGTGAGAATTTGTACCATAAAATCAACTCTGTTGTTCACAGATTGATTAGCTGTCGATCCAACAACTTTTGGCGTTGCTCGATCGATTCCATCCATTCGAGGCTACCTACTGGCATGAGGTCTAATTGTCGATCGATACTGATTAACTTCTGCTCGATCGACTCATCGGGCAGGTTATTGGCATCTTGAGCGTTAGAATTTGTAGCAGCATCAGATTCAGTCGGTTTAGCAGATTCCCAATCCTTAGGATCTGTTTCGATCAGTTCAAAATGGTGCAAATCTACTGCATTGGGGAATGTCGCTCCCCATATCAGTTTGTTCGCATAAAATTGATTCACGAGTTCCCATTTCAGAGTAAAGAAACCACCTACCCAAGGCTTTAGATCTCCATGTGTAGAAAACTTCTTCTGGGCGAATAGAACATCAATTGGGGTTTTAGTTTTTTGGTTTTTGTTGCTACCCGACTTACTTTTTGCTCGCTTAGAATTTGATTTTTCCTCTGCTTCTTCTTTGGACTTTGCTTCTGCCATTTCCTTTTCCACATTCTTCAGTTCGGTGGCGATAGTGGCAACAAACAAATCGTTGAGTTCTTTGATGTCTTTCCAGAGTGCTTCCGGTTCCTTTTGCCAGCGGGTAAGTTTTCGATCCACAGTTTTTCCAGTCAATTTTTCAATAAACTGCCAGTCTTCTATGGAAATTATCGGGTTTAATTTGTCCTCAATATCTACTGCGTTTCCCAAACCATGTTCGCTGAGCGTACCCAGGCGGTATCGGTACTTAGCATCTTTCTTGGGACGAGGATTGAATCCACCCGCTTTAAATCCTTCGGGATAGGTAGCTTTTACATCTTTATTTGCCCGAATTCGCGTTAGGACATCAGCAAGTTCTTTCGTTTTACCTCGCTTGATGATATCAGGTGCATTGGTGATGCCTTGGTTGTGGTAAGCTTTGCGAACCCAACGGTAAAAAACTGTTTGCGCTTCGGGTTTATTCTCAAATTCAATCAGTTTGCGGAGTACTTTTGTTTCATCTAATTCTTTATCTGATTCGGCAGCAAAATTTTGATAAGCTTCCGCCGAACCAAAGAATTCATTGCGAGATTTTACGTATTGATCCGCATTTTTAATTGATATTTTACCTTTGAGGAGATTGAACTCTGCCTCATCATCTGCACTGACGGATTCACTTGGTTTTTTGGGTTCAGTTTCTTTTTTCTTTGGCTCTTTGGCACCATTATTTTTGCCTTTGAGGGAGATGTGCTCGCTTTCTTCTTCCTGGGGAGTATCTTTTTTTCTTACTTCAAGATCTCTCTGAACTGCACCAGTTTGCTGCACTACATGAGTCAACTCATGCGCCGTCAATTCATCCTTACCCGGAGATTTTCCCGTACTGTAGTAAATATCGCTACCGTGAGCAAAAGCTTGAGCGCCTAATTCCTTGTTCATCTGTACTGCTGCACCGTCAGTATGCACTCGCACACCGCTAAAATCGGCACCAAAACGGGGTTCCATGAACGATCGCACTTCATTCGGTAAAGGACTTCCACCTCCCTTACTCCCATTCAACTGACTCTCTAAATTGCCACTAGTCTGGGAACTTCCCTCTGGTGCAGTCTTAGCTTGCACTGGTAATTCATCTTCCTTATTTTGTTCTGGTGCTTCATCCCGTTGAATGCTATTGCTTTCCAGCGATTTTGCTTGCACCTCTTCTGACTCTTTTTCTAGCGCTTCATCCCGTTGCACCAGTGGCGTAATTGCACTTGCTAAAGGCTTTGTTTGTAATTCTTCTTCCTTTTGTTCTGGTGCAGTTTGTTGTTGAATTGGCTCCTCATTTTCCGGTACAGACATCTTCATCACCTTGCTAGCCATGATGTCTGCTTCCCGTTCGTGATGATCCCCTGGCGTGCTTACTGTTGGCTTTGTTTGGACTGGTGCTGGAGAGTCGGGAAATATCTTCATCTGCATTAAGTTGAAGCCAGCACTGGGATTTATTGCCTCGTCCGGTTTTCGGGATATTGTTGTATCGTGAACTGAGTCGCTGAAAGGTCGCTGCCACGAAGTCGCTTTCTGTGCAGGTGGGGAATAAGAATTAGATCCGGGTTTTTTTTGAACTTGCGATCGCGTACTCATCTCCCGCCTCTCCCCCACGTTTAGATATCAGTATTTTCCGCTAGTTTGGCATAATCATTTTGCCGATCGCTTTACAGGGAACAAATCTTTACTTGACAGTGATTGAAAAATGTTATAGGTGATGTAACTTTATAACCTCAAGCATATTTCGAGTCGTCAGGCCCAATGGGATAATCACCAGGAGAAGGCTTTTGGGAATCAGGCGATCCGTTTGGTAAAGGCAAGAGCGAATCGAGAGGATTTTTGAGAGGCCATGCTGGTTGCGGGGATTCTTTTGGTTTGCCCCAGCCTTTCCAGTACAATGGGTCATTGTGTGGATCTTTAGGATCTGCTGGCGATCGATCTTCTAATGGATTCGGATACTTATCACCCCTACGTTCGGCTTCTTCTTTTCGTTCGGCTCGACGACGATTTTCTGGGCTGTCGTAGCGATCGTCAGTTTGGGAGCTTGGTTGAAAATTAATATCCCAATCGCCTGCTCTTACCTTTGGAGAAGCTTTTTCACTAACTGAATCAAGCAGATCCGGATCTGGTTCGCGCTGTATTGTTTCGTTCGGCGTTGCAGGGGATGGTTGAATTTCCCGTTCATCTCCTGTTAGTTTCGTTTGCACTCCCGCCGCCTCATCGGGAAATATGTTCATCTGGGTTAAGTCTAAACCTGCATTGGGAGCGATCGTCTCATCCTGTTTTCGAGATACCGTTGCCTCGTGAACTGAGTCGCTGAAAGGTCGCTGCCAGGAAGTTGCTTTCTGTGCGGGAGGAAAATAAGAATTAGACCCGGGTTTTTTCTGAATTTGCGATCGCATATTCATCTCGCACCTTTCCCCCAGCTTATTTTTCAGTATTTTCCCTTAGTCTGGCACAACTGCTGTGCATGGAAACTCAGCCAACATAAATCTTAACTTGACGGTAATTGAAAAATGTTATATCCAACCTTTCACTTCTGCATCAGTTAACGCTCTTTCCAATTTCATATATTCGCTTTTTGCTGATTCTAATAAGTGCTTCATCATCACTGGCTCACCCAGATCGGCGGCGATAAAAGCAGCATTTAGGGCAATATTGCGGATATTTCCGCCAGCTACGTTTAACCGCGCTAATTTGGTGAAATCTAGTCCTTCAGTTGGTGTATTCTTGGGAAAAATGCGCCGCCAAATTTCGATTCTTTGTTGTGCGTCGGGGAAAGGATATTTAACTACAAAGCGAATTCTTCGTAGAAAAGCGGTATCGATCGCATCTTTTAAGTTAGTAGTTAAAATCGCTAAACCTTGATAAGCTTCCATGCGTTGTAATAGATAGCTTACTTCCATATTCGCATAGCGATCGTGGCTATCTTTTACATCGGAACGCTTGCCAAATAAGGCATCTGCTTCATCAAATAATAATATGGTTGCGCCGCCTTCTGCTGCATCGAATACGCGCCGCAAATTTTTCTCGGTTTCTCCGATATATTTACTGACAACAGAACTTAAGTCGATGCGGTAAAGGTCTAATTGCAATACTCCTGCTAAAACTTCTGCCGACATGGTTTTACCAGTACCGCTAGAGCCGGCAAATAAAGCACTAATTCCTAATCCTCTGGCTCCCTTTTTGGCAAATCCCCATTGTTCGTAAACTTTGGTACGTTGGCGCAAGTGAGCAGCTATTTCTTTTAACACTTGGAGTTGGGTTTCTGGTAATACTAAATCGTCCCAAGTAGCAGCAGGTTCGATGCGTTGCGCTAGTTCGTCTAAATGGGGGCGAGCTTGAGCGCGACACATATTCCATAATTGAGGCAGAGGAGAATTAGAATGATCGCTCTCCCCTGCTAAATATCCTAGAGCTTCGGTACAAACTGCGTAAATGCTGGGTGCGCTGAGGTTAAATTGAGATATTAATATTTCTACTTGTCCGTTTAAAGTGGGTGCGATGTCGCCTAAAGCATTTTCCCAAATCGCAAGTTGTTCGTCTTTAGTGGGTTTTGATATTTCAAAAGTGATGAGGGAACGTAAACCAGCACGACGGCGATCGCGACTGGTAATTATCAGCGGCGTGTTAAGATTTTCGATCGTCTGTACGATCGCGTTTTCTTTGGCTGCATCATTTCTATCCCATTCATCGCAATCTAGTAGTAAAACGCTTTTATTTAACTGCGCTTCTCGCTGCCAAAGTAAAATAATATTATTCAAATCGGCTGTATTAGTCGGAACTACATTGGCAGACATCACCGCTATTTTCATTCCCGCTATGTCACAAGCTGTTTGCGCGATCGATCTTTTACTCGCTACTTCTTCGCCAACTAATTGTAAAAGTGGGGAATTGGGAATTGGAAATTGGGAAAACCTAACCCCCCAGCCCCCTTCCCGATCCCCCCAGCCCCCTTTAAAAAGGGGGGTTGGGGAGGGGTGAACGCCGTTAAGCCCCTCTCCTTGCAGGGGAGGGGTTGGGGAGGGATCAAATCTGGCAGTTAATATATCAGCTATTTTGACAGCTATTTCTTGGTGGGAATGCAGGAGATAATCGTTAGCTGATAATGGTTCGATAATTCCTCGTAAAGGTTCGTCTAAGTAATCTATTCCTACTAAATAATGCAGAATTCGCTCGTTAATTCGCAACGGACTGAGGGTAAGAGTTTTGCCGCCGCCAATTTCAATTAACCGCCAGTAACGCAAAGGACTTGCAGGCGCGATCGCGCTCCAATGGGCTGCTGGTAAAAGCGACATTGCTAAACTAAATGTAGGATAGCTCATTTGCGGATCGCCGTGGGCGTTAGCGCATAAATTAATAAAATTGGCATCTAATTCCATGCCAGCGCATAACAGCAACAAGTCTCGCTCGAAATTAGATAAACTAAAAATATTACAAAGTTTTTGTAATGAAGAAGGTTGATTGTTGGGTGGGAATTCTAATGTAGTTGCGGGATTATTTATCGGCTTTCCGGCATTTTTGCCTTGGCATAAAGCAACTCTTTCTTCTAACAACTGACGCAAGTAAGCTAGACCTTGAGAAAGCTGCTGCCAATTGGTTTCTTGCCATTTTTGATTTGTTGCGATATTCATGGGATCGCCACCATTGGACTGATGTATTGCTCGTATGTGGGACTTGTGGATTCCGTGTCTACTTCTAGCAGGCTTTCCGCACCGTCTACCTGCACTCGCACTAGATATTCTGCGGCTTTGACATCGACGATCGCAAATACAACGATATCGATCTCCTCTTTCCGAGATTTGGCCGTAAAAATATAAGCGGCTGGGTTATCGAAGGAACGCTCATTCAAAAATAACATTACCCGCTGCGTTGTTCCCACGGTTAAATCTAGTTTTATCAGTATTTCTGCTGAATATAACTCATCGCCATCATCACTGATATCCAAAACTTCTACTTGCTCGATCGTCGGACTCAACACGAACGGGATCGCGTTAGAACCGATCGCGCGATCGGGTTCGGCTGGATGGCGCTTCTGTATCGGATGCAACACTTGTAAACTCTGTATGCCAGCCCGCAAACTATCGAGTTCTGCGATCGCCAGCGTTGCTAAATCTAACTTAATTTCCTTTTCGGTTACTTCTTGCGGTGTAACTTTTGCTTCCCCAATTCTTACTTGCGTATGCTCTCCCCGCAATTGTTTACCGCGAATAATTAAGCTACTATTAGCCACGATCGGTTGATTTGCTCCCGCTTCCGATCCGACGTGTTCGATCGTCGGTTGTCGGGGGCTGCTGTAAAATTGCGTACTGCGTATCGGCAGCGATCGCCTGCTCGTTTTCTGTCCGTCAATTAAAGCCGCACTAGCTTGACAAGCAAAAGATAGCACGTAA
>CAZJJR010000189.1:0-12941 GCA_964546365.1 uncultured bacterium
GTGCCAACAGTATTACTGGCTGAAGCTGTATATAAATTTGAAGAAAGGTCTCAACCTTTTTGGCAAGGTAATCCGCTGAAGAAAGCGATGAGTATCGGTATCGGTCAATGGCGGTTACATCTTAGAAAACAATGGGGTAACGAAGCAGGCAGCATTATCGCAGAAACAGAGCAATTAAAAGAATTTTTGCTTGACGGCGGTTATGCTAATTCCAAAACACCCATTTATTCAATTCCTTACGGTGTTAATTCAGACCGTTTTTATCCTCGCGATCGCGATTCTTGTCGCGAGCAATTAGGTATTAGTAAAGATCGGTTCGTCTTAACTTATGTTGGTTCGTTAAATCGTTTTATCCAAGAACCAGGCCCGATTATTGAAGCCTTAGGATTGGAAAAGCCTCAAAATGTAGTTCTGCATATAGTTGGAGATGGCGGAAAGCGTAAGGAATTGGAAGATATTGCGAGAAAATTTAATGCCCCTGTGATTTTTCATGGCAGGGTAGAACAGCAAGAAGCCGCTCTCTACATTGGCGCATCTAATATCTGCATTGCTCCTTACAACAAAGATTTATTCCCCGAACGGAAGTTTACTACCGCTAGTCTCAAGGTTTGCGAATATTTGGGTTGCGGTCGTCCCGTTCTGACTATTCCCTGCGAAAGAATGCAGCATTTACTCGATGGTGGAAAATATGGATTTTTGGTGGAAAATACGGTTGATGACTACAGAAAATTTTTTCGTAACCTGCCGAATTTAGAAATATTTATGAAAAAGGAGGCTGCACTATTAAGAGATATCGATAACTCGATGATTAGGAAGAAAAAAATCGTTTTGTCTTGGGAAGATATCGCTGGAATGCACCAGCAAGTAATTAACGAAACTCTCTCAGAAAAATTTAGTTTAGTTCGTTAAGATAGGTATTTAAACCTCGTTCAAATCGACTTGCAATTATTAACTAAAAAATTGATGAATTTACAAAAAATCTTAGGACAAAAAATTCGCAATTACCTGGACACGCCCCAAAATTTTCCAGAAAAAGTAGTGTGGTATTACATGACGGGGATATACGTGCTGTATTTGCTAGGCGCGCAGCATATATTAGCTTTTTTGGTGGCTTGGTTATTGTTTTTTTATTTATGCAAAAAACTTTGGGAGCAAACAGAAGAAACTCCTGAAGAAGAAAGAATTACTATTCCATTAGGAGTATGGGTGTGGATTATTTCCATGTTATTTATGGAAGTAGCTTTAATCGGCGCTCATCTCGATTTTAATATGGATTTAGCCCGTGTTATCAGGTCAACCATCAACTTTTTCATTAGAACTTGGGCGCTGTTTGCTTTATTTCCTTTGGTTGGTTGCTTGAAAATACGGCCACAATTAATTTATAGAGCAGGCTGTATTCTTTGTTTACAAAGTTTAATTTTATTTCCACTTTGCCAAGTAGCAATTGCCCTGCACTTACCTTCAGAATTATATATTTCTCCGCTTCAGAAAGTAGGAGGTGTTGGAGCAGAGTATTATCAAGTATTCCTTTACGGTGTTGACGGTGAAACTCTTAAACCGCGCCTTTATTTATTTACACCTTGGGCACCTGCTTTAGGTCTAGTAGGCAACATATATTTTTTTCTTACCTCGCAAGACCCTAACGTGAAATGGCGATGGATCGGCAGGATCGGTGCTGTTTTAATGGTGATCGGAGCAGATTCTCGATTGGGTACTTTATGTCTGATAAGTCTGCCGTTCATATTAATGTTTTTAGTTAATTTTATTCGCCCTAGCGTTCAAATTGGCACGGGGATAGTTAGTTTATTCTCTGGTATTTTTGGATTACAGATAGTAACTTTGCTTAAGGATTTCAAAGCTCAATTCGACGGTCAACGAGCAGGTTCTTCGCGAGTCAGAGAAGTTTTGGGTGAAATTGCTTTGTACCGATGGAAAACTGATGCACCGATTTGGGGCCACGGTCTACTGGAACCGAAAGGCCCTCCAGTGACGACTCGTAAGCCGATCGGCTCTCACCATACTTGGTTTGGCCTTTTATTCGCGCATGGAATCATCGGCTTTATTGCATTTGCAATTCCTTTAATTTGGAGTTTTGTAGAGCTTTTTATTAAGGCCCAAAGAAGCAAAACCGCCCAGGTAGGGTTAGGTGTAATTATGGTCTTGATTCTCTTCTCTTTTGCGGAAAACTTGGAAGCTTTGATCTATATCTATTGGCCGGCTTTGGTATTACTAGGTATTGCACTTAAAGAAAAACTTCCATCTTCATATAAACTTTACGAACCGCTAAAAACCTAGCAGTTATTTAAAGATTAGATGAAATCAACGTGAATTGGTTGCCGTATTTTTACGTATCCAATAACATAGCTTTAAAGGGTTATTAAAAAATAATTACATAATAAAGAAGGGAGTATCTATGCCAGTTGTATCTGTGATTATTCCTGCCTTCAATGCTGAAAAAACCATCTTAGAAACGATTCAATCTTTACAGAAACAAACTTTTCCAGATTTTGAGATTATTGTTATTAACGATGGTTCCACGGACAGAACTGTAGAAATACTAAATGAAATTGAAGATGGGCGACTGAAAGTTTTTTCCTATGAAAATGGAGGGCTACCTGTTGCTCGCAATCGGGGGATCGATCGCGCGACAGGAGAATACATCACCTTCCTCGATGCCGACGATTTGTGGACACCAGATAAAATAGAACTACAGTTAGCAGCTTTGCAACAAAATCCAGAAGCAGGAGTAGCCTACAGTTGGACTGCTTTCATCAATGAAAAAAGCGAGTTTTTATACGCCTGGGAGCCTTTATACTACCAAGGAAATATATATCCTCAATTATTATTGAGGAATTTTATTTCTAGCGGTTCAAATATCATGGTTCGCAGCAAATATATTCAAGCAGCAGGCAAGTTCGATCCTACACTTAAATCGGCTGAAGATTGGGATTATTACATTCGGTTAGCGGCTTTATGCCATTTCGTTTTGGTTCCCAAATACCAAATATTGTACCGTCGATCTTCCCAGTCAATGACATCAAAAGTAGATGTCATGGAAAAATATATTCTCACCGTCAGTGAAAGAGCATTTCAGCAAGCACCAGCAGAGTTACAATATTTAAAAAATCAAAGCACAGCCTACACTTACCGATTTTTATCTCAACTTTGCATAGCTCATGCCCTTGATGATAAAGGAGCTAAACTTGCCAAGCAAAAATTGCAAAAATCTATTTGGTTGTATCCTAAAATTTTACTCGATCGCCAAACCCAAAGGCTTCTTTTAAAATTAGCAGTAATGCAGATATTACCCTATAAAATATCTACCCAAATTACTAACTTATTAGGAAAAATATTTCCACAGACTACAACTAAGCCCGTAACTTTAGGAAGTTAAAACTTAACGAAGGCTTTTTCAAAGCTACATCTTAATCAGTCTGATATTTATTTATTCAAAGCGCCATTAATCATGAACTTAGCAGCAAGTTTAGCTAAACCAATCGAGCGGATCAAGCAAAAACTGAATGACGGTTTTATTCGCAATTTGGGCTGGTTGGGGGCTGCGGAGATAATTAACCGAGTCTTCCGTTTAGTAACAACTGTCGTATTAGCCCGTTTTTTAACAGCTTATGATTATGGATTAGCAGCTTTGGTTCTAACCACTTATGAATTTACACAAGCATTCGCTAGAATCGGGATTGGCGGTAAGGTAATCCAAGCTGATGAAGAGAGCCTGGAATCTATTTGTAATGGTGCATACTGGCTAAACTGGGTAGTTTGTTTGGGGTTGTTTATTATTCAATGTATTGCGGCTTTTCCCGTAGCTTGGTTTTATAATGACAACCAACTTATTATGCCCATTTGCCTTTTATCCACTATTTATTTAGTTACGCCTATAGGTCGAATCCAAACAGCTTTAATCCAAAGAGAAAACCGCTTAAAAATTACCGCTGTAAGTAGCAGCATTCAACTAGCGGTTGGCAATATTTTAACCGCTGTATTTGCTGCTCTAGGTATGGGAATGTGGGCAATTATCCTGCCCAGAATATTAGTAGCTCCTTTAGATGCGTTAATAAGTTTGGCCTATCATAGTTGGCGACCTAAAAAAGGGTTTACTACAGAACGTTGGAGAGAAATTTTTACTTTTGGCATCAGTATATTAGGTACTTCGCTGCTAGGAACTCTCAGGAATAATTTGGATTACTTGATAGTTGGTCGGTTTGTAGGAGTGAAAGCACTAGGAGTATATTATTTTGCTTTCAATGCGGGATTGGGGATTAGTTTTAGTATTATCCAATCTATTACCGTAGCATTGTATCCTCACCTGTGTGCCGCCCGATCGGACTTAGCAAAATTTCAGCAGTGCTATTTGAAAAGCCTCAAAACGATCGCAACAATTATTATTCCCTTTGTTTTATTCCAGTCAAGCTTGGCTCCCTTGTACGTGCCGATAATTTTTGGCAGACAAGAGTGGGTAGCTGCCATTCCCATTTTGATTTTGATTTGTTTATCAGCGATACCTCGTCCTTTTGGGATCGCCTCTTCTTATCTATTATTGGCGATCGGCAAACCTAACTTAGCTCTGAAATGGGATATCTGGTTTACGGTTATTTTTGCTGGGGGACTGGTTTTGGGCGCTCAATGGCAACCCGGTAATCTAGAAACGCTAGGAGTTGCGATCGCTGTTTTAGTAACCCACTTGATTTTCATTCCTGTATTCACCTTGTGGAGTACTAGATACGTATTTGGTGTTAATAAATCACTGAGAGCAGTTTAACTAAACAATAATTGTCAGAATTTGGGGTGATGCAATGAAAAAAGTTTCTGTAATTATTCCGGTTTATAAAGTTGAAAAGTATATATCCCATACAGTGCGATCGGTTTTGGAGCAAACCTACACAAATTTTGAATTGTTGATAGTTGATGATGGTTCTCCCGATCGTAGTATAGAAATCTGCCAGCAATTCAGCGACCCCAGAATAAAAATAATTCGCCAATCAAATCGAGGAGTTTCTAGCGCTCGAAATACTGGTATTCGCCATGCAGCAGGAGAATATTTGGCATTTCTAGATGGGGACGATCTATGGACTGCGGAAAAATTAGAAAAGCACGTTGCTCATCTAGAAAGTTCTCCAAATGTAGGAATTAGCTTTAGCCGTTCTGCTTTCATTGATGAAGCTGGCAATCCGTTAAATCTTTACCAAATGCCGAAGCTCAAAGAAATTACTCCCGATTTGATATTCTGTCGAAATCCAGTTGGCAATGGTTCAACTCCTGTAATTCGGCGAGAGGTGTTTAACGCGATCGCATTTACAGATAATACTAACGATCCAGAACAGCTATGTTACTTTGACGAAAAATTACACCATTTCGAGGATGTAGAATGCTGGCTGCGAATTGCGCTGAAAACCGACTGGCAACTAGAAGGAATTGCCGAACCTTTAACCTTATATCGGGTAAATTTAACAGGAGCTTCTACTAATGTTTACAAACAAGTAGAAGATTTAGAAAAAGTAATTGAAAAAACTCGTTCCTATGCTCCAGAATTAATCTCGCGTTGTGCAAATCCAGCCAGAGCTTATGAATTGCGATTTTTAGCTCGGCGGATGGTAAGTGTAAGAAATGGTAAAGAAGCTGTCAAATTTGCTCACCGTGCTTTAGCTACTCACTGGCAAATTATCTTAGCAGAACCCCGCCGGACATTTTTGACTTTGGCGGCTGCTTATTCTTTATGGCTTTTACCCCAATCTTTTTATAAACAAATTGAAGAAATTGCTTTAAAAATTACGGGCGCTAATCAAAAGCGTCGCATTTTACAAGAACAGCCAAGATAATTAATGAGGTTGGTGTGATGATGAAAAAAGTTTCTGTAATTATTCCCATTTACAACGTAGAAAAATATATCGCTGCTGCTGTAAAGTCGGTTTTAGCGCAAACCTACCAAAATTTTGAACTGCTAATTGTTGACGATGAATCGCCCGATCGCAGCGTCGAAATTTGCCAACAATTCACCGATAGCAGGATTAAAATTATCAGCCAAAAAAATCGCGGTTTAGCTGGTGCTAGAAATACTGGTATTCGCCATGCTAGCGGAGAATATTTAGCTTTTTTGGATGGTGACGATCTCTGGTTACCAGAAATGCTAGAAAAAAATATCGCTCACCTAGAAAACTCCCCAGATGTAGGAGTTAGCTTTAATCGCTCTGCTTTTGTTGATGAACGAGGCGAAGATTTAGGCACTTATACAATGCCACAACTTAAGGATATTGACGTGCCTTGTTTGTTACGCGGCAGTCCGATCGGCAATGGTTCAGCGGTGGTAATTAGACGAGAAGTTTTAGAAGCAATTCGATTTGAAGATAACCTTTACGGTACTGTAGAAGATTTTTATTTTGACGACCAATTTCGCCGCTCGGAAGATATCGAATGTTGGCTGAGAATCGCGCTGCAAACCAGTTGGAAAATTGAAGGAATACCGGATGTTTTAACTCAGTATCGCGTCAATTCAGGCGGCCTTTCGGCTAACTTTTTCAAACAGTTGGAGTCTTGGGAACAGGTGTTTGAAAAGACCCGTTCTTATGCAGGCGACCGAGTTGATAAATGGAAAAATATGGCTATGGCATATCAGCTACGTTATTTAGCAAGAAGTGCGGTTCGTATGCAGGCTGGTGATGTGGCTTTCCAACTGATTAATCGATCTTTATCTACTTATTGGCGTATTTTGTTTGAAGAACCGCGTCGGACAATTCTTACCTGGATAGCAGCTTGTCTGCTATGGCTTTTGCCTCGCGCTCTCTATTCTCAAATAGATGTTTTTGCATCTAAGATTAGAGGTAATACTCAAAGGCAGCAAATATTACAAGAGCAGTCTAGTTAATTTAGTTGAGCATTTTTACTTGCTATGGGGATTTAGCTATATTAGACTTCTTGCAAAAGTGTCAAATATTGTTTTTTTACCACAGATATCAACAGATAAACACAGATGAACACAGATAATATCGATCGCGATCGCGAGACATAGAAAAATTAGGCTTTTCTACAATGGGTCGATTCAATAAGCACCTAAAATATTTATTGGCAGGCACGATTACTCTTACGATAACTGCTATATGGGCGATTGTTTTAACGCCTTCAAATCCCCGCCTCAAATTTAATTTATTGCAGGCGCAGGTTACTCCTTCCCTATCTCAACAAAATACTCAATCTAAAGGTTGGCAAAATGTATCTTTGGGAGGAGGCGGTTACGTAACTGGCATTTATCTCCATCCCTTAGAAAAAGACCTCGTTTATATCAAAACCGATGTGGGTGGTTTTTATCGTTGGAATCCTCAAAATCAAACCTGGATACCATTAACCGATCGATTTCCGCTTTCCCAACGTCATTATTACGGTGGCGAATCGCTAGCGATCGATCCGAATAATCCAAATATTGTTTATATTGCCGCAGGTATTTACCTTTGGGATAAGCCGGGAACGATTTTTAAATCAACGAATCGAGGTCAAACCTGGACTAAGTTGAACATTGATTTACCGATGGGAGGTAATGAAACAAAAAGATGGATGGGAGAAAGATTAGCTGTTAATCCATTTAATTCAAATATTATTTTTTTTGGCTCGCGCCGGGATGGATTGTGGAAATCATCTGATGGCGGGACGACTTGGCGTAAAGTTGATTCTTTTTCCGGAAAACCAGCAAAAGATATTGGCGTTTCAGGTGTTTTGTTCGATCGCCAAAGATCCGGTTTAGTTTATGCGATCGCCTACGGAGATGGAATATATAAATCTACAAATACAGGCGTCACTTGGCAGAAAATCGAAGCAAGTCCGAAATGGCCCAGGCGAATGGCCACTGGTAGCAATCAGAGCTTATACGTAACCAGCGCTAAGGAACAAGGGGTTACTAAGTACGCCAACGGTGTTTGGCGCAATATCACGCCGAACAACTCCCAAGCAGTTTTCAACGCCTTAAGCGTCAACCCAGCTAATCCCAACCAACTAATCGTGGCATTGGGAGAAACCCCATCTACGAAAATTTACCGATCTGCGGATGGGGGTGCTACCTGGACGGAGATGGAACGCTCTATGAACAATAGCGTTCCTTGGTGGAAAGGTATCATGCTCAGACAACCTTGGATTTCCGCCATTGAGTTTGACCCGAAAGTGGAAAGCAGAGTTTGGCTAACTGACTGGTACGGCATCTGGCGCACGGAAAATGCCAAAGCAAATCCAGTGGTGTGGACTAATTATCAGAAAGGACATGAAGAACTGGTTATTTTTTCCCTCGTTTCACCTCCCAAAGGTTCGCTGCTATTAAGTGGCGTAGCAGATGTGGATGGTTTTTATCATGGCGATCGATTAGATGCTTACCCATCCCAAAAATTTAGCGGCAAGGGGCTGGAGTTTCAAGATACTTATAGTATTGATTACAACCAACGAGATCCCTTACAACTAGTGCGGGTGAGCGGAAATCGCTGGAACAATACCTATTCTGGAGCTACTTCACGAGACGGCGGCTTATCTTGGCAAGAATTTAGCTCTTTTCCTACTAATAAAATGCCCATCCGAGTAGCGATGTCGGCAACAGATCCAAAGGTGTTTGTTGTTACTCTTAACAACGATGTACCGATCCACACTAATGATGGCGGGGCTACATGGCAAACCGTGACGGGATTACCCAATGGCGCACGCGGGCCTTGGCACTGGTCTCAATCTCTGGCGGCAGATGCAGTAGATGGCAACACGTTTTATTACTACTGGAACGATACGTTTTATCGCAGTACCGATCGGGGTGCTTCTTTTACTCCTATATATAAACCTCTTGTGGGTAAAAATGGCTGGCACGCCGTTAAAACAGTACCGGGAATAAAAGGTGAAGTTTGGGTTAGTTTAGATGAAAATGGACTATATCGTTCGACAGATGCGGGCGAGACTTTTTCTAAAATTAATACAGTAGAAAAAGCGTATTTGTTTGCCTTTGGCAAACCTAAATCAGGTAGTACAATTCCGGCTCTTTACTTATATGGAAAAATTACTGGTATGGGAGATGGTATTTTTCAGTCTTTAGATCGAGGAATCACATGGAAAAAAATTAGCGATCGCATCAATCCCATCGGCAATAATCCGCAAGTCATGGAAGCTAGTAAACAGCACTTTGGGATGGTTTTTATCGGTACTAATGGCAGGGGAATATTTTATTACGCTGCGGGTCAAGAAAATTCATAATTTAGAAAAAAGAAAAACCGTAGCAAAAAAAGATTTTTATTTTTTTTTGAAACGCGCTTGTTAAATGAAAAACTTTTACCTGTCAGTTTGTTTTTTTTATATGTGCCACCGTAGTTAAAAATCGATTATATTAGTAGCTTTGTAATAAAATAATCAAACTATGGTTAGAAACATCTGAACGGTTCACTAACCTGGTGCATATATAACCAGAATTTCCGCTTAGTGCTGATGGTAATGATAACTTGGAAAGAGAGTCTGGCTATTTTTTCTAAGATCTGAAAAGAGAACGTGCAATTTAATGCACATTCTCTTAAAAATGGTTAAGAGATGGGAAAGGATAGTAAGTAGGTGTTTTTTTATGTCATCCCTGTCGAAATTTACTTAGCCGCTTTCTGCTAGAAAATGGCCTTCATAAAATCTTCCTTTTCCTCTACGCGCAACCTTTTTTAAGCCGCTTTACCTGTATTCAATTCTGCGTCAAACTCCTCTACTATTTCTTCCCTCAGGAAAGGTATTCTGTAAGAATTAAGTTTTTGTTTGATCACTAACCACAAAAAAGGAAGGTCTTCTATCAAATATCTTTTCCAAAGTCTTCTTGGTTCGGAAGAAAGTCTATATAACCATTCAATGCCTGCTTTGCTCATCCATTGAGGCGCTCTTGGTTTATGACCCGCTTCAAAATCAATCGTCGCACCAATTGCTAAGAAAGTTTTGATATTTGGCAAACTATCTTTATACTGTACGATCCACTTTTCTTGTTTAGGAGCACCTACTCCTACTGCCAACACGGTAGCGCCGGATTCCTTAATAATTTCGATGATTTGCTGGCATTCTTTCTCATTATTTTCAAAACCAAAAGATGGTGAATATGCACCGACTATGATTTCTCTGCCTACTTTTTTATTAATTTTTTCCTGCGCTTTCTTAGCAATTCCTTCGGCGGCACCTAACAAAAATATCTTGACGTTTTCATCATCTTTATAGTAATTGTAGAAGGCGGGAAATAAATCGGAGCCAGAAATTTTTTCTTGGATTGGCGTACCTAAAAACTTAGAAGCATACATCACTATTTGGCTATCGCATACTTTATAAGTAGCGTTGTTATAGATTTTATAAAATTCTCGGTCTTTTTGTAACTTAATCAAGTGGTCTACGTTCGGTGTAAATACAATTCCACCTATTTCCAGCTTTTCTAACAACTCTACTTTTGATACGTTGTCAATTGGTATGTTTAGAACATTAACTTTTTTCATTGATGCAACCTCACAGGTAAATTTTATGTTTATATGAAGACTATGTTTTGTACTTAGCAGCAAGTCTAATTTTGAAATGATATATTCTTGGGGTTTTCAGGTTGAAAAGGTTGCTTTTAAGAAAATTAAAGCTTACTAGTGGAATCTAATAAGCAATTAACCCAAGTCAATCGTTTTACATCTACGTGTAAATACTTGCCTTACATAGAGAGCATAACAAAGCTTTTAAAGGTTAATTTAAAGTTATTATGAAGTTTAAGTATTTTATTATGAAAAAAATATAAAGATCAGAGAAAGATTCAGTATTTTTTTGAAAATCAAGATTTATCTACCTAAAGTCTAATCTATTTACAGCAAGCACTCTAGCAATTTAAACTATAAAATCTATCTTTTGACTGTTGCTTATGATATAACCGTAATTACACTGAGAAGCTTTGGTTTATACTTGCTTTGTCTTCAGCCGATCGCTAGTTTTCCCAAATAAAGGAAAACTTCCTGTTTGGCAAACCATTAGTTATTTAGTTATTAATAAATTTATGCACAACAACGACACCCTAAGGCAGTGGGGATGACAAACTACCAAACTAAAAGCCCCATCAGGCTGTGGAAACAACTCAAAGAAAAGGCGTTAGAAGAGCGCAGGATCTTTATTACCTCCTTCAGCATAGCCGTCTGTGTCATCCTACTGCGCCTGACAGGGCTTCTACAGTCTTGGGAGTGGGCAACTTTAGATTTATTTTTTCGGCTGCGTCCCTCTACAGGTATAGAAGATCGGATTCTGATTGTCGGAATAGATGAAGAAAATCTCCGGAAAGTCGGTCAATGGCCGATTCCCGATCGAGTAATGGCCGAATTACTTCAAAAATTGCACTCGCTGCAACCTCGCGCGATCGGATTAGACATTTATCGAGATTTACCCGTAGAACCCGGTCATGCCCAATTACACGAGGCTTTTCAAGAAATACCCAACTTAATTGCGATCGAAAAAGTGAAAGATCGCACAAATCCGGAAGTCCCACCACCACCAGCTTTAAAACAGAAAAATCAGTTCGGTTTCAATAACGTAGTACTTGACGCCGATGGGAAAGTCAGGCGCAGTATGCTCTACTGGTGGGTAAATAATCAGCCCCATCAAAGTTTTGCCCTCCGTTTGGCACTCATTCATCTAAAAACTCAAGGTATCGAACCGCAAGCCGCCAAAGGCACTACCCACCTGCAACTGGGTAAAGCCGTGTTCGTGCCTTTTGAAACTAATGATGGGGGTTACGTGAGAGCAGATGCCGCAGGTTACCAAATTTTGGCTAACTTTCAAAAACCCGGTAAAACTTTTCCCACTGTTTCCATTGCAGATGTGCTAGCCAATCAAGTACCTGCTGAATTAGTTCGCGATCGAATTGTTTTAATCGGTTCGACTGCCGTCAGCCTGAATGATTTTTTCTATACACCTTTTAGCGGCGATTTGATCGAATCTGCCCAACCAATTCCGGGCGTAGAAGTGCAAGCTAATTTTCTGCTCCAGATCCTGAATGCCGCAGAGACGGGACGGGGGTTAATTAAAGTTTGGCCAGACTCCTTGGAATGGTTGTGGATCTATATTTGCAGTTGCTTAGGAGCAATTTTAATTTGGCGATCGCGTTCTGCAACCAAATCTATATCGATTATCCTGCTAGCAGGCGCTGTTCTAACAACCAGTTCATACCTACTTTTCTTAGCAGATTGGTGGATACCTTTAATTCCACCTCTGTTGTCCCTGTTCGCTTCTGCCATAGCAATTACCAGTTATATTGCCCACCTAAAAGAAGAATTAAAACGCTCCAAAGAATTCTTACAAAACGTTATTAATGCCATTCCAGACCCCGTATTTGTCAAAGATAAACAACACCGATGGATTGTTTTAAATGATGCTTATTGTCAATTTTTAGGTTATCCCTTGAGCGACTTAAGGGATAAGTCAGATTATGATTTTTTTCCCAAACATGAAGCGGATGTTTTCTGGCAGCAAGAAGAACTCGTTTTTCAAGGCGGCAAGCCTGTAGAGCATGAAGAAGAATTTACTGATGCCAAGGGAAATACTCATTTAATTGCTACTAAAAGATCCCTGCACAAAGATGCCGCTGGTAACTTATTTTTAGTTGGGGTAATGCGAGATATTACCGAACGAAAACAACTAGAAGAAGAATTAAAACGCACTGCTGCTGAATTAGTTAATTCTAACAACGAACTCAAAATTTCTGAAGACCGTTTGCGCTATTTAGCTTATCATGACTCGCTGACCGGATTGCCAAATCGAAAACTTTTCTCCGAACGCCTCAATCAATCTTTGGACTGGGCTAATGACAATCAACAACTAGTAGCTTTGTTATTTCTAGATTTAGATGGTTTCAAGCAAATCAACGATACCAAAGGACATGATATGGGCGATTTACTCTTGCAGAGTGTCGCCGGACGCCTATCTCGCTGTTTGCGGGG
>CAZJJR010000190.1:0-12323 GCA_964546365.1 uncultured bacterium
GGCTGTAAAGTTTGTTTAAATTGCCGATCTAATTCCTGAAGTTGCTGAATGTAAGCAGCCGCATTAGCTTCATAGGTTGCTTGATTAGTCGGATCGATCGCGATTAAACCATCCCGAATATTCTTGACTTGTTCGATCGCTAACACCGGATCTAGCCAAACATGAGGATTTCCACTAGCATGGTCGTGGTCGTGGTCGTGTTTGTCTGTTTTTCCGATTGGTTTAACTACAGGGGAAATTTCTTGTAAAGGTTGAATGCCTTTAGATGCGTCAATCTCTTTTAATTTAGGATTTTGGGCATTTTTCACGGTATTGCTGAGAAATTCTTCCAAGCCTAAACCATTTTTCACCAACAGGTTGGCTTGCGCGATCGCCTGCACGTCTTTCGGTTTTGCTTGATACTCATGTACCTCCGTACCCGGTGGCACTAAAACTTCCACCTGCGCCAAATCTCCCGCTACTGCTTTGACAAACCAATACATCGGCAAAACTGTAGCCACTACTTTTAATCTTGGGGATTGGCTAGATAACTTTGTAGTAGCGGAAACCGGAGAAGCTTCAGTATTAGAGGATGCTGACGTGGAATTAGATTGGTTACAGCCAGTAGCCAACATCGACAATAGCAACGCTAGCAGTAATCCTGGCAGTTTCTGGCGCATTACGGTTTTTCTCCTTTAATCCCATTAATTCACTCGAACGCTGCCATCACTCTTTCAAGCCTTAGCAGATCGATTTTTTTGAGAATCGATCTTATTCTAAACTAAGTGCGAGAATAAAAATCATTCTCTTTTATTTAGCCAAGGGGTTGGTCGGTCAATTGTGGCTGACAAACAATTAAAATTGGCTATTATTAATGCTTACCTGCCATAGAGCCTTTTAAATAAGACGCTAGAAACCAAATTCTCAGGCGATCGATATGTTAAAGGTTTTGATTGCAGGTAGCCTGAAATCGGTGTGAGGATAAGAAGTTACGATATGTTGAAAATTTTGCGCGATCGCATTCTAACTAGCCCAATCGCCTTAACAGGGATGCTAGCCATTTCCCTATCCGTAGTACCTGCTGCTTGGGGACAAGAAACTGATGCGACTGGAGTTTTAGACCAAATCAACCAATACAACAACGAACAACCGACAATATCGGAGTCAGAAGAAGAGCCTCTTTCTCAAGTTACATCAGTTTCTCAACTGCGGGACGTTCAGCCTACCGACTGGGCATTTCAAGCATTGCAATCCTTAGTAGAACGCTACGGTTGTATTGAAGGATATCCCGATCGCACTTATCGCGGCAACCGCGCCATGACTCGCTACGAATTCGCCGCCGGGTTAAATGCTTGTTTAGATCGAATTCGGGAATTGATCGATGCTTCCCGTCCCGGAGGTGGTGGCGGCGGGGTAACGAGAGAAGATCTCGATCGTCTAACTCGCTTACAAGAAGAATTTAGAACAGAACTCGCCACATTGCGGGGACGAGTAGATAGCTTAGAAGCGCGTACCGCCAGATTAGAAGCACAACAATTTTCCACTACTGCTAAATTAGCAGGGGAAGCCATTTTTGCCGCCACCAGCATACCCGTCGGACAAAATGCCTTTGGCGGAGACATTGACGATGGAGTTGCTTTCGGCTACAGGACTCGTCTGAATTTTGAATCCAGCTTCACCGGTAAAGACTTGTTGAGAGTGCGACTTCAGTCAGGGAACTTAAGTGCGTATTCCGCCACTTCCACTTTCACCCCAGAAGGAGATTTATCCTTTGCGGCTGGTCCATTTGAAGAAGCAAACGGCAATAATGTAGAGTTGGATGAATTATCCTATACTTTCCCGATCGGCAGACGCACTCAAGTAGTCGTCAGTGCAAATGCCACAGGTTCCGATAGTTTTGCCGATACTTTAAATATCCTTGATGGAGATGGTGGAAGCGGTGCGCTATCTCGCTTCGGTACTCGCCACAGCATCTACTATCTAGCTGATGGTGCCGGAATTGGACTCAGACACCAGTTTGGCGATAACGTAGAAGTCAGTTTAGGTTATCAAGGTTCGTCAGTCAACGACCCCAATAATGGCAGCGGATTGTTTAATGGGCCATACGGTGCATTAGCACAAGTAGTATTTAAGTCAGCCAACGAACGCTTCCGCCTTGGTTTAACTTACGCTCATGCTTACAATACAGACTTGGGAACTGGTAGCCGAGTAGCGAATTTGCGATCGTATTTAGCAGCTGCCCAACCTTTCGCAGGAGATAACAATCTCCCCATTTCCAGCAACTCCTACGGCGTTGAAGTATCCTTACAACTAGCCCGGAATTTCGTCCTCGGCGGCTGGGCTGGCTATACCAACACCCGCACCCTTTCCACCCTAGACGGACAAATTAACCGAGGCGAAATCGACATCTTCAACGGCGCAATTACTCTCGGTTTCCCCGATTTGGGTAAAAAAGGAAACTTGGGGGGTATCATCGTAGGTATCGAGCCGATCGCAGATGCCAGTACAGGTCTTTCCAATAGCTTAGGTGCCCTAGAAACAGACCTATCAGGTGACGATGATGACGTTTCTTGGCACATCGAAGGATTCTACCAAATCCAAGTAACGGATAATATTGCCATTACCCCCGGCGTAATTTGGTTAACCGCACCCGATCACAACGACAACAACGATGATGTAATTATCGGCGTAGTCCGTACCACATTTAGCTTCTAATCAAAACTGAGGTACATAGAAACCCGGTTTCTTGAAGAAACCGGGTTTCTGGCCCATACTTCATCATCTCAAATCGATTGGTTGTTCTTTTAAAAGACGATCGTAAATATTACTTGCGTCCCCAAAACATTCTTCCGGTAAAAATCTAAATACAGACGCAGCAGCATACTCCCGACTTTTCTCAAAAGCGATCCATTTTCTCTCCAGTTTCTCAGCCGCATATCCAGTCGTATTAGAACCCGCAAAAATATCCAACACAATATCCCCCGGATCGGTCAGAAACTTAATAAAAAACGATGGCAAATCCACCGGAAAACGGGCCGGATGACCTTTAATACCAACCTGTTTACAAAGACGCAAATATTGAGAATTACTTTCAGTATTTGGTATTTCTAGAAAATTGTATATAAAATTCGCGGGAATTGCTCCTCCATTATCTACCGCAAACTTATTACTAATATCATGACCCGAAGGCCGTTCCTTTGGCGTATAGTAAGATTCAGCATTTTTGAGCAACTTTTTCATTCGTTCAGAATAAGGCGCTTTCACTTTCGATACATCTGCCTTGGGAGTATTAATTTTTGACAACCACCAAATAGTATTAACCGCATCTTTCGCTCGCCATTTCTTTTTGTTAACCCATTCGATCGGCGATGGAAGCTTGGCAGGATTAAACCAAAAGAATTCCTCAGCTAATTTAAAATCAAATTCATCGCATAATTTAATTAATACCCGATAATTATATAAAGAACGAACGGGTATCCCTTTTTGATAAGCGCCACCCAAATCGATAACAAAGCTGCCTGTTTCTTTTAAAACTCTTTTTATTTCCGGCGCAAATCCTAATAACCAATCAACATATGAATCTTGGTCTTCATTACCGTAGCTTTTTTGGCGTTGTAATGCAAAAGGTGGTGATGTGATGAGTAAGTCTATTGAGTTAGTATCGAGATATTTGAGAAGTTCTGCTGAATCTCCTAAATAGGTTTGACCATATTTGGTGATATAGAATGGTTGTAGCAAATTGTTGTCAATCATTTATCAAAAGACATAGGAGTAAGCAAAAATCATAATTTTTAGAAATGGCATATAGTATACCGAACATTCGATATTAGACAAATTTGTACAAAGTTGCTAAGAAAAAAGAAATATGATATCTAGGATCGCTACTATTATGCGAGTAAAACTCCCCAATTTTTAATAAAAGCTGTTCTCTAAATTTCTCTGGGGTAGAACTGTAATCACTAGGAGGATGAATTTGATTCCAATAATCCTTAGCTTTTTTGATTGTCAGTAAAGCAAGGATTAACTCATTTTTCCCAATATCATCTTGGGTATTGTCAAATTCTGTTTTCCATGAATCGCGCAATTTATCTGCGTCCTTACAATCTAATCCAGACAAATAATTAACGCGATTGGCTATTCTTGGTAAGTTATTCGTTAAATCAACGTCGTTAACGATTGCATTTGCCATAGCCAAGTAAATGTTTTTAAGTAACAAGATATTATTATTATAAAATGGAGAAACCAAATTATTATCAAACACTTCTTGTAAATCGGGTATTAAAAAATAAGCTTCTTTATGAATTAAGCCTGTCACCCATATACGATGATTATCTGTATTTATTTCGTTAACTCTGCATTGTCCGTAAAGGTCGCAAAAAATAGCTTCTGTATCAGGAAAGCTATAATTATCAATTTTTTGTAATTGCAGATCTAAATCTACTAGTGCAAAAAGTTTATCTGGGTTTAAATATGAGTTATAACTATCTTGCTGATGAATCGCTAAAAGTGTAAAATAAGTATCTATTACATCTTTGCGATCGCCACAATTAAAAAATTCTGGTTTATACTGAGTCCACCACCTTGGAACACACGCTTTGTAAAAATTTGCATCCGGCATTTGCTCCATTCTTGCATAGGATTGAGGCGATAACCTATACTGATTATCCTTAATACCTCCTTCTCCTTCACATAACACAACTATTTTATTTTTAATCCTCGGAGATTGAATAATAATTTTACAGTGTCGCTTTAACTGCTCTGGATCGAAACTCATAATTAATTGGACGGTTTTTGTTTGAGAAGTTTTGGTTCTAGTTCCTTAACATGAGCAGGTGTAAGTGCTTGGCATAGTTCATAAGAATGGGTTGCCAGAATATATTGATTACTTGGTGCCCATTCTTTTAGATCTGAAATTATTTGATATTGCCAATCTGGATGAAATGCAATTTCTATTTCATCCATCAGGACGATCGCATCTTCTATATTATAGTATTTTAGCCACATATAAATGCTAAGTCTTTTTAATTCGCCATGACTTAAATCTTCAGGATATAGTTTTACAGTTTTACCATCTTTATCTAATTTAAAATTGACGCTAGAAAAATCTGTTCCCAAATTTACTTTTTTATTACTTTAAATTAAATGTAAATCTTCAATTAATTCTTTATAATTATTTCCATATTTACCTGTTTCTGTAATTTGTTTCAAATCTTCAGCTATAGCTGATCGCAAGGCTTTAGCCATAAGATCTACAGCTAGAAAATCATAAGTAAATAACCCTGGTAACTTAGATTTAGCATTTTGTAAATCTGAATTATAATCACTTTTTTTAGTTCGCTCTTTGAATAATAATTTTCTTGAATTTGCAGAAAGAAAAAGGAATACTTGGGTAGCAGGAGCAGCAAGAAATATTTTTTGTGAAAGTTTTTCGAGAAAATTTTCTCCTTTCGTTATATCTATGTTATCTAGATGGCAAAATAAAATGTGATCTTCCTTATCATCGCCGTTAGATGAATATTTGCATATTTCTATTTCTGCCATATTATTGGCATCTTCATCCCAAATTGTTGCTGATATTCTGTCATTTGTTTCTGGCGAGATTTTCAGTGTGACTTTCTTTTCAATCGAAAAACTAAGCCTTATAATTTTTTCTCCATCCCAAATATCAATTAATGCGAAATTCTGCCTTATGTCATAAATTTTAACTCCATAAAGCAAATTTTTCAAAAAATCTAACCGCTCTGGATTACCAGAACAATGCAGCAATCCAAAAATTAGTTGTAATAATGTACTTTTCCCACCACCATTTTGGCTGCCAAGCGGGAAAATACTAGGAAAAAAATCCTTTTCAAAGGTAATATCAACATTCTGTAAAACGCGAAAATTAGGAACCTGAATTCGTAGTAACCGCATAAGAACTCTTCAGTATGGGTTGACATAAATATTTTAACAACTAGGTGGGTTTAGCAATGCCTCCTACAAATTTATATATGTTGAGTTTAACAAAATGAATCAACCTTTATGCAAAACTAGCAACTTCCACAGGGCGTTCAACTGCCAAACTTTTACGGTTTTGTTTGATGCGCTCAATTTCGTGCAGAGTTTCTGCTGTGAGATAACTTTCGCCACAATGAGGACAGCTAATTACTGGAATATTTTCTATTAATAATAAATTTTCGCTTTTGCCATAGCTTCTAGTAATTTTGCGAACACGGACGCCATTAGTTCCACAAATATCGCAAATCATTTAGTATTCCTCCAATTTTATGGAATATATACATTTCATAGTTTAGGGCAAATCGCTTTCCTCATCTTGGAGTTAGCCCGATCGCACTTGACAACCTTCCCCAAAATCACCGATGATAGTAGATCGTGTGTCTTAACCTGCTCGGATCAGGTCAACACATTCCAAAAGCTGATGGAATGTCATTAGTCATCAGTCATTAGTCCTTCACAAATGACAAATGACAAATGACCAATGACCAACCAGCTACCTGTACGGCAACCCCCTAAAAAATCAAATGGCTTACGCAATTATTGAAACTGGCGGCAAACAACTGCGCGTTGAACCGGGCCGCTTCTACGATATCGAATTACTGCACGTCGAAGCAGATTCCCAAGTTACGATCGACAAAGTTTTGTTAGTTAGCAACAACGGCGAACTCTCCATCGGTCAGCCCTTAGTACAAGGCGCTACCGTAGAAGGTACAGTGCTGCGGCACTTCCGTGGGCGCAAAGTGATCGTTTACAAAATGAAGCCCAAGAAGAAAACTCGCAAAAAACGCGGACATCGCCAAGAAACCACTCGTCTGATGATTAACTCCATCAGCTTGAATGGTAACGCGATCGCTAAACAAGACGAATCCACCCAAACTCCTGCCGCCGCAGCGGAAGCCGCAGCCGAATAATATTAAGAAATGTAGAGAAAATCGAGGCAAATCATGGCTCACAAGAAAGGTACTGGTAGTACGCGCAACGGACGCGACTCAAATGCCCAGCGTCTTGGCGTTAAGCGTTTTGGCGGACAAGTCGTTCGCGCTGGCAACATTCTAGTTCGTCAAAGAGGAACCAAATTCCACCCCGGTAACAACGTAGGTATTGGTAGCGACGATACCCTGTTTTCCTTGATCGATGGCGTCGTTACCTTTGAAAGAAAAGGTAAAAGCCGCAAGAAAGTAAGCGTTTACCCAGTTGCAACTGCTGAAGTTGCCACAGCTACAGCTTAAGCTTTCTCAAGTTCATCGTAAGAACTTCACTCCTTTTTTTGAGGACTGAAGTCCTCACTACCAACAGTTAAATGTTCGTAGTGAAGGACTTCATTTCTCTATCTATTTTTAAAATCATAAATTAGTTATCTAAAACATAAGAAAAAATTAACCAAACCACCTAAAATACTTTTTATTAACTCAAAACTCAAAACTCAAAACTTAAAACTACTAATGTTTCCCACACATCGCCCCCGCCGTCTCCGCACCTCTGGTCAGCTTCGCCGCATGGTGCGGGAAAATGTATTAACTACAAGTGATTTAATATACCCATTATTTGCAGTACCCGGTCAAGCGATCGCCAAAGAAGTAAAATCCATGCCTGGTGTCTACCAACTATCGGTAGACAAAATTGTAGAAGAAGCCAAAGAAGTTTATGACCTGGGCATCCCTTCCATTATTCTGTTTGGCATTCCCGCAGATAAAGATACCGATGCTACTGGCGCTTGGCACGATTGCGGCATCGTCCAACAAGCAGCCACCGCAGTCAAAGAAGCCGTGCCCGACTTAGTGGTAATTGCCGATACCTGCCTTTGCGAGTACACCTCTCACGGTCACTGCGGTTATTTGCAAGTAGGTGATTTGACAGGACGGGTACTGAATGACCCGACATTGGAATTATTGAAGAAAACCGCAGTTTCCCAAGCAAAAGCTGGCGCGGATATCATTGCCCCATCGGGTATGATGGATGGTTTCGTGCAAGCGATCCGGCAAGGGTTGGATGAAGCTGGGTATCAAGATACACCGATTTTGTCCTACGCAGCTAAGTATGCTTCCGCCTACTACGGGCCATTCCGGGATGCGGCGGAATCAACACCCCAATTTGGCGATCGCAGAACCTACCAAATGGACCCCGGTAACTCTCGCGAAGCCATCAAAGAAATCGAACTCGACATCGCCGAAGGAGCCGATATGCTGATGGTAAAACCAGCATTGGCTTACATGGACATCATTTGGCGCGTCAAAGAAGCCAGTAACCTACCCGTCGCCGCCTACAACGTTTCCGGCGAATACTCCATGATCAAAGCAGCCGCCCTCAACGGTTGGGTAGATGAAGAGCGAGTAGTAATGGAAACATTACTCAGTTTCAAGCGGGCTGGCGCTGACTTGATTCTCACCTATCACGCCAAAGACGCCGCCCGGTGGTTACAAGCTTCTAGGGGCTAGGGTAAAGAAAGGATGAAGGATGAAGGATGAAGGATAAAAATTAATAATTCCCCCCACCTCCCCATCCTCCCATCTCCCCATCCCAAATTATTCCTCTAGGTATTGATGCTTAACCTTGTCTCTCGCTACTATTAACAACAAGTTATTAAAAAGTAACCATTCCTCTCTGAATTTCAGTGATATTTGACACCAATCCTGTTCTAACTGATTAGTAAAATGACCCAGTAAGAGACTCTAGGTTATCGATAAAAATGGATGCTAGTAATATTCGCTTGTGCGACCTGCGATCGCAAGTAGACCTCAATCAATTACAGGAACTATTTAAATTAGCTGCTTTTTGGGCGCAAAATCGCAAAATAGAAGACTTAGCAGTAGCAGTAGCTAACAGCGACCCTGTAATCAGCGTTTGGGACGAAAATCGCTTAATAGGTTTTTGCAGAGCTACTTCAGATTGCGTTTATCGAGCCACAATTTGGGATGTAGTAATTCACCCCGAATATCGCGGTCTTGGACTGGGACGCAAAATGATCGACACCCTCTTAAATCACCCTCGTGTTTGTCGGGTAGAGCGTGTTTACCTAATGACGACCTATCAACAAGGCTTTTACTTGCGTTTAGGATTCGAGTTTCCCAACCCCAGCACCACAATGGTACTCTACAACAAACAGCCCCTAGTGAGTTCCCTTCCTACTCCTGCGATGGCGTCTGGGGAGTCGCCAAGGGTATAGAGCATTGAATGCGGGTAAGATTTGACTCCGATCCCGGTGAAGGGACAGCCAAAACTTCCAGGCGTCCCTTCATAAGGTCTAACAGAGTCTGACCGATCAGTAAAGAAAGTCCGGGTGAGAGAGTAAAATTATCTTCAGTGATATCAGTAGTTTTCTGTTCGGTTTGCAATAAATCTATTGGTTCTCTTAAAGTATTTTCAGGGCGCTGATCTTCGATCCAAATCCGAACGTATTCCGACTCCGGATCGGGATGAATAGAAACGTTAATAGAACCTTCCTGCATTAGTTTTAGCGGCGTATCCACCAAATTTAGCAACACTTGTCTCAGCCAACGATAGTCACCCAAAATATAAATTTCCGGGTCGGGAATTTCGATATTAAGACGAAGATTGCGATTAGCTGCAATTAAATGGGTTAAATCGTAAACTTGACCTAAAATTTCCCCAAGCTGCAAACGTTGAAGCTCTAACCGATTACTGCCAAATTCTGTTTTGGCAACGTTGAGAATGTCATCTAAAAGCCCTACCATTTTCATCGCAGAACTATGGGCTTGGGCGATAAATTCTCGCTCTTCTGCCTCGTCTTCACATAAATCAGACAAAATCAACTGATGCAAACCAATTAAACTATTGAGAGGCGATCGCAATTCGTGGGAAATTCGTGCCAAAAAACCCGCCTTAAACTGGCTCATTTCGGATGCCATATGATAAGCCAGTCGAGTTTTCTTTAATTCTTCCTTAAGAGCCGATATTTCTGATTGAGAGTCCATATAAACAATTTGTTATTTGTCATCGGTCATCGGTCATCGGTCATTCGTTATTTGTCATTTTTAAATAATTACTAACAATTAATTAATTGTTAGAATATAATATAGTAACTTTATAATTTGATTGCTCCTTGTCGTAAGATTTGCCAACCACTTTCCGTCCATTTGGCAACCGTAGATGGCATACCAGTAGCGGTATTAATCGAGTTTAATTCACCAGGCAAAAGAGTTAAAACATCAGGAAATTGAGCTTCAATTTCCGCCATTGTTTCCAATGGTGGTTGACCTGATAAATTAGCGCTGGTAGTTGCTAGGGGGCCAGTTTGGGTTAAAATTAACCGCGCGATCGTGCAATTCGGTACTCGCAACCCAATCGTAGTAGGGTCATGGGGATTTACCGCGCGATCGACTTTTTCCGATGCAGGTAGTACTAAAGTTAAAGCACCAGGCCAATGTTTGTCAGCCACTTCCCGCCAAATCTCTAACTCTTCAGGAGTTCCCTGACAAAAAGGCCAAAGGTCATCCGCCAAACCTCCCATTAAAATCAGCGGCTTGTCTTGCTGTCGTTGTTTTGCTTGAAAGATTAAATCCGATTTGTCAGGACGGACTGCCAGCGCAGGTACCGTATCTGTGGGAAAGCTTACTAAATTGCCAGAACGTGCGCTAGCTACCAACACTGCCAAAGAAACTTGCGTCATTTTCCCCTAAAAATTTAGTTTACAAGCTTTTTTAGTCAAAAATTATTTTAATTTGGTTGATAACTTTTATTCTAGAAAAATAATGCTGATATTTTCCTATACTTGTCGATCGAACTAATGTAAGTTTTTCCTAGCTTTTCGGATATTTAGCAGCGACTCGAATCGCTTGGTGCAATTAAATGGCTCATATTGTAGTAATTGGTGGAGGCATTGGCTGATTACCGACGGCTTACGAACTGCGGCATCTGCTACCTCGCCAACATAAGATTACTCTGATTTCCGACAAATCTAAATTTACCTTTATTCCTTCATTGCCTTGGGTAGCTTTAGGCTTAACTCCATTAGCAAAGATTCAATTAGATATTCCCCAGCTAGTCACCAAGCGCGGGATTGAATGGGTGAACGGGTGCGTACAAGAGATCGATCCTACCAACCAAGAGATAACTGTTGGCGATCGAATCATCCCTTATGACTACGTTGTAATCGCCACAGGTGCCGAATTAGCCCTCGATGCAGTACCCGGATTAGGGCCCGATCGCGGTTACACCCATTCTGTCTGCAATCCCCATCACGCGATCTTGGCAAACGAAGCTTGGCAAAAATTTATCAGCCAGCCCGGGCCATTAGTAGTAGGCGCAGTACCGAAAGCCAGTTGCTTCGGGCCAATTTACGAATTTGCCTTATTAGCAGATTTTGTCTTACGAAAACTAGGTTTGCGCCAAAAAGTTCCCATTACAGTAGTTACGCCAGAACCTTACGCCGGACATTTAGGAATTGGCGGAATGGCTAATTCTGCCCAATTAGTCAGACAAGCACTGCAAAAACGAGATATTCAGCTAATTGAGAACAGCGCGATCGCCAAAATTTCCCCTACCGAAATTTATCTAGAAAACGGTACGTTTTTGCCCTTCCAATATGCCATGTTACTACCCCCGTTCCAAGGGCCAAAATTTGTCCGTTCGGTGTCGGGATTAGCCGATCCGCAAGGATTTCTCCCAGTACTCAATACCTGTCAACATCCGGAATTCCCTTCTATTTACGCCGCTGGTGTAGTAGTGCAGATTAAACCACCAGAACAAACACCAATTCCCGTGGGAGTTCCCAAAACCGGACAAATGACCGAAGCAATGGGAATGGCTCTAGCGCATAACATAGCAGTTCAACTAGGCGCGATCGATCGTCCATCCGTGATTCCCACCCTAGAAGCAATTTGTCTGGCAGATTTCGGCGACACCGGAATTGCCTTTATTGCCGATCCGGTATTACCCGATCCGACAATGGGACGGCGACGACGCGCGATCGCTTCTCAAGGTCGTTGGGTTTCTTGGAGTAAAATCGCATTTGAGAAATTTTTCCTCGCTAAAATGCGTTACGGTTTAGCAGTACCTTGGTTTGAGAAATGGGGATTAAAAATTATGGGTTTATCTTTAGTCGAACCACTGCCTTAACTGCGAAAAGCTAAAGCAAAACGTTCGATTCCCGCTAAATCGGGCAAAATTTCTACTCGGTCATAACTGCCATTTTTTCGCAGCAAATCAACTACCAACTGCGCTTGTCCTGCCATCATTTCAATTAACCATACCCCACCAGAACAAAGATAATCAGGTGCTTTTTCTACTAAATAACGAATACAATCTAAACCATCGCTTCCCCCATCCAAAGCCAAATGAGGTTCGTGTTGGGTCACTTCTGCTTGCCAATTTAACACCATACCGCTAGG
>CAZJJR010000190.1:12346-12642 GCA_964546365.1 uncultured bacterium
GAATATAAGGCGGATTGGATATCATCCCGGTCAATTGACCTTTCAAAGCTTCTAACGGCTCAAACCAAGAACCTTGATAAAATTTAATTCGATCGCCAAAACTCGACTTTTGAGCATTTTGTTGAGCGATAGAAAGCGCATCTTGACTTTTGTCTACGGCATGAACGATCGCATCGGGAAAAGCATCTGCCAATCCAATTGCGATCGCCCCACTACCAGTCCCTAAATCAGCCCATTGGATAATAGGAAATTGGCTAACATAAAAGGACGAATTTTTATGTTAGCCAATTTCCTAT
>CAZJJR010000190.1:12652-12930 GCA_964546365.1 uncultured bacterium
ACGAATTTTTAATTGCACTCCCTCGTTCTCCCGCTCCCTCGCTCCCCCGCTTCATCGCTTCTACCGCTAAATCAATTAAAAGCTCGGTTTCCGGACGAGGAATCAGTACTGCTGGCGAAACCACTAAAGAAAAATTTCGCCAATGAGTTACCCCTGTTATATACTGCACTGGCAAGCGATCGTACAAACGCCTTTTCCACAATCGATTCAACTCAGATAAAGGAAAATTTAACTTTATTTCTGGCCTGTTTTTGAAACTTTCTAAACGAATTGCCAAG
>CAZJJR010000191.1:0-784 GCA_964546365.1 uncultured bacterium
TTAGCGGAAAGATAGGGAATTAACGGATGAGGGCCAAAAGAACCTTCGCTGGCAAAAGCAAGGGTTTCTCCAGTTAATTCTAAGGCTTTTTCTGCCTTCAATCGGGCAGCTTCAATTTGCGTACCAGTGCGCTTGACTTCTCTAGTAAACGTGCCAAAAACATCCGTGTTTAAATCTGGTGGCACAACAACATTAATTTCTAATTCTTTTTCTACAAGAGGAGCAATAACTTGTTCCTTTTTGTGCATGGTGGCAATAACGCCAGTGCGATTTCTAAATGAGTTCGATTGCTGCATATATTCAAACAAAACCACGTTTAAAGATTATCATAATTTTGATGAGCGAGTCTGGTAATCAAGTTTTGCTCAATATAACAAAAAGCAAGGGATGCTTTTTACTTCAATCGGTTCACCGTATAGGATGATTTGCTATTTTCTCTAACAAAGTAACAATAGAATAGTCAGGTATACGAGGAAACTATGGAAAGTGCAACCGTCCAGCCATCGGCTAAAAATCTGCCACCGTTGATTCCCCGCGAGATTTTGTTCGGGAATCCGGAAAGAACCAGTCCCAGACTTTCACCGGATGGCAAATACTTGGCATATATTGCCCCCGACGATAATAACGTATTGCAAGTTTGGTTGCGGACTGTCGGAAAAGAAGACGATCGCAAATTAACCGCCGATCAAAAGCGGGGTATTCGCATATTTTTCTGGACTTACAACGCCGATCGGTTAATGTATATGCAGGATTCGGACGGCGATGAAAACTTTCACCTTTACTT
>CAZJJR010000191.1:800-12854 GCA_964546365.1 uncultured bacterium
GTCAATATCCAATCCAACATCGTCCGAGACTTAACGCCATTCCAAGGCGTCAAAGCACAACCTATCGGACTCGACCCCAATTTTCCCGATTTAGCACTAGTAGCCTTAAACTTAAACAATCCCCAAAAGTTTGATGTTTATCGCATCAATTTAAACAATGGTGCGGTAGATTTTGATAGCGATAACCCCGGCAATTTTGTCAGTTGGACTGCTGATGCCGAATTTCAAATCCGCGCCGCTACCGCTAGTACCCAAGATGGCGGTTTTGACCTTTTATTCCGAGAAACTCCAGATAAAGAATGGGAAATTCTGCGTCACTGGGGGCCAGATGAAGAAGGTGGGCCAGTCAGCTTTTCCGCTGACAATAAAACACTTTACATTGAAGGCAATCACGATGCTAATGCCCAACGTTTGATTGCTTTTGATTTAGCTACCCGCCAAGAAAATGTCATCGCAGAAGACCCGCAATATGATGTGGGTGACGTGATGATTCAGCCAATAACGCGAGTCATTCAAGCCGTATCTTTTTATAAAGATAAACAGGAATGGACGATTTTAGATGAAAGTATTGCCGCAGATTTTGAGGCAATTGAAAAAGTCCACCCAGGTGAATTTTCTATCAGCAGTCGCGATTTAGCAGATAAAAACTGGCTGGTTGCTTACATGACTGACAATGGCCCGGTTTACTATTACGCTTACAATCGAGATAGTAAAACCAGCACTTTTCTATTTAGCAATCAACCAAAATTAGACGGGTTGCAACTCGCTTCAATGGAACCAATTTCCTATCAAGCAAGTGATGGTTTAACTATTCACGGTTACCTGACAAAACCAGTCGGAATACCTGCGGAAAATTTGCCAACCGTGCTGTTAGTTCATGGTGGCCCTTGGGCGCGAGATTTTTGGGGTTACGATTCAGAAGCGCAATGGTTGGCAAACCGTGGTTATGCGGTGTTGCAAGTGAATTTTCGCGGTTCTACCGGTTACGGCAAAGACTTTTTAAATGCTGGTAACCGGGAATGGGCAGCCAAAATGCACGATGATTTAATTGATGCAGTTAATTGGTTGGTGGAAAAAGGAATTTCCGATCGCAATAAGATTGCCATCATGGGTGGTTCTTATGGCGGTTATGCAACTTTGGTCGGGTTAACTTTCACGCCGGATGTGTTTGCTTGTGGTGTGGACATCGTTGGCCCAAGTAATTTGATTACCCTGCTACAAAGTATTCCGCCATATTGGGAACCCCTGAAGGCGTCGATGTACCACCGCATCGGGAATATGGAGACAGAAGAGGAGTTTTTGAAATCGCGATCGCCATTATATTTTATCGATCGCATCAAGAAACCTTTGCTAATCGGTCAAGGTGCCAACGATCCGCGAGTGAAACAAGCTGAAAGCGATCAAATTGTCGAGGCAATGCAAAAAGCTAATTTGCCAGTAAAATACGCTCTTTATACTGATGAAGGACATGGTTTTGCCCGACCGGAAAATCGCTTGCATTTCTTTGCAGTTGCTGAAGAGTTTCTATCTGAATATTTGGGTGGTCAATTTGAACCGATGACGGATATTCAAGGTCATTCAGCCGTTATCAGATAAGCGATCGAATTTATTTAGATGACGTAAGTTGCTAGTTACAATCTAACCCCCCCTAACCACCCTTATTAAGGGGGTAATTTGCTCTAAAAGTCCCCCTTAATAAGGGGGATTTAGGGGGTCTAAAACGCCTAACTTCATAACTAGCAACTTAGGTTAGATACCTGGTGAGGATTCAGAAACCCGGTTTCTTTAAGAAACCGGGTTTCTGGGCAATCTTAAGCTAAAATCAACTAGTAACTAATAGGGTATCTGATATGTCTCAAAGCATTACGTCAGAGCCAATTTTGCAAGAGATTGCAGAAGAAGATATTCAGTTTCCCCTTGGCGATTTATGGAGTGATGAACCACCTTTGGAAAGTGACCTGCATCGCGAACAAATCGAACTGTTGATTCGCCTTTTAAAATGGTGGTGGCGATCGCGTACTGATTTCTACGTTACTGGCAATTTAACTATTTATTATAGTCTGAATCAGCGTGAGTCAAAATATTTTCGAGGCCCAGATTTTTTTGTCGTTCTGGGAACGGAGAAAAAAGACCGCAAAAGTTGGGGTGTTTGGCAAGAAGATGGGAAATATCCCCACGTAATTGTAGAACTTTTATCTGACTTAACTGCATCTGTTGATCGAGGTTTGAAAAAACAAATTTACCAAGATACATTTCGTACCTTTGACTATTTTTGGTTTGACCCAGCCAACCTAGAATTTAAAGGTTTTCATTTGGTGGAAGGACAATATCAAGACATTACACCAAATGATAGAGGTTGGTTGTGGAGTCAGCAGTTGGAACTGTTTTTGGGGATTCATGAGCGAAAACTGCGGTTTTTCACGGCGGAAGGCGAATTAGTACCATTACCAGAGGAGGAAATGCAGCAACGCGCTGAACAGGAACGTCAACGCGCCGAACAAGCAGAACAGGAGTTGGAAAGATTGCGATCGCAATTACGCGATCGAGGTATCCAACCAGAAAATCTATAAAATCCAATTATCAAATAAGCAATAGGGTGGGTAATGCCCACCTTTTACCTCGATCTAACTTTCGCCTAATCATCTCAAGCGCGGACGCAAATCAACCACGACTAACTGCGGACGACACAAAAACCTCAACCTGGGTGCATATCCCCGTTCCATACCAACGCCTCGCGAAACAATCAACGTGCGCTCGCCTTTTAATTTGGTAACGCCTGCTGCCCACTTTCTCGGCACGCTGGAAAGAGTAACCAATGGCCCAATGAAAGGAAGCCGCACTTGACCGCCGTGGGTATGTCCGGCAACTAACAAGTCAGCACGCACGTCAGCCAAAGCAAAGTCCGGCGCGTGACCGAAGGCAATGTGAAATTTGTTGTCGCATTTAGGAATCTTTAATTGAAAATTTCTGGAATCTTCTAGAGTTAGTCCCGTGATACAAATTTCAGGCAGCACCACTGTTTTGGTGTTTTGAAATACGGTAACAGGCAACCCATCGAAAATTTGCGGCCATTTGGTGTATCGATCGACATCTCCTCGAACAGCGTACACGCCTAGTTTGGCATTGAAGTTAATTTTTTGCAGAAAGCTATTTACCTGCTTGCGAAGTATTTCTCGGCGATTTTCTTTGTATTCCTGTAGATAGTCTCCAGGCAAAAGGATCAGGTCTGCTTTTTCTTGCATGGTAGCAAGCAAAGCTTTTCGTTCGTATTCGCCCCAAACATCAGTTTGAAAATCGGCCAGTACAACTATTTTTAATGGTTTTTGCAGTTTGGACGTAGTTATCTGAACGCGAGATATTTCTAACCAATACGGCTCGATCGCAAACGCATCAACGCCGATAGCAGCTACGATCAGACCTAACACGGCAGAGACGATCGCTAATTTTTTAAACCGCTGACGCATAAGGATGGCCAAACCGCCTAACATTATCACCCCATGAATAAATAGCCCATAAGCTAAAAGTCGGGCTATACCGAACCAGTTTTCTCCCAAAAACAGTGCCAAAAAAAATCCAATAAAGCTTAATAAACCCAAGCAGGCGATGAGAGTCCATACTGTCTGCTTGCGACTGAGAAAAAACAAAGCCCCTAGATCGGCAACAATTAATGTCAGGTTGTATAAAATATTAGTTTCCATCAATAAAGTTAATTATGAAAAAATCTTTTGTATTTCTTGGCTTAAATATCGCAGTGCTTTCTATTTTCAACCAATTACTAATTTCTCGCAGCTTGCTAGCGCAACCAAACGCTGGCTATACCCTAGAAAGGCAATGTAGAACAGCAATCAATCCACAAATACCTCACCCCGAACAGCAAGCAGCAGCACAAGAAGCTTTAGTAGCTTGCGATCGCGCATTAGCTAACGCTGGGACAAATAGCCCGAACGCGATCGACATTTTAGCAAATCGAGCTTTTGCTTTACAAACCTTGGGTAGATACGAAGAAGCGATCGCAACTTGGGATCGGATCGTATCTATAGATCCTAATCGAGGTTCTAATCGCGCCAATGTAGTCAGGGAATTAGAAAGATATACCCGGTGGTTTTCTAACAGACCAATCCAGATATCTGATTCATGGGTAAAGGCGCTAGCAGAAGCATTACGGTTAACTATAGCCAACAGGAAACCGCCAAATTATCTTGTATATAGTGATTGGAGACTGCAACCTAAAGCCATCGCTATCCTGTCTAGGCTTTGCACTAAAAAAATTGTTTTACCAGAACAATTCGCTGCCAATCCTGCTTTAGCAAGGTCAATAGTAGAGTGTGGATTGCGGGTATTTATGAATGAAGAATATTACCAAAGCCAATATAATGAATTAGAAGCTGCTGGGCGTGCGGTTGCTATTTTTTTGTTTGGGACAGCCGATCCCGCAATAATTAACTCGCCTGAAAACACTTCATTTTTGCAAGAAGTAGTTAATAATTACCGACGATTACGTGCTTCTTCTAAGGGTTAATTATAAATTCAATGTAGTTTTCAGAAATGTTGTTTATCTGATTTTTAGTAATTGAAAAGAACGAGTTGGGTATATTCTTGAGCTTTTCCCTGTAGTTCATAAGGTTCATTTGAAAGTAGATTTTGATTCAATATTTCTTTTGCGATCGCTTCTACCATCGGTACGCAAACAGAATTACCAATCTGCTTATAGCTTTCTCCCAGATTAGGATGAATTTTAAATTCTTCTGGAAATCCCATAATCCGATAACATTCTCTGATGGTTAGTTTCCTAACTATATCTTTCTCAGGAATGTAGATAAAAAACCTGCCAGAAGTTTCTTGAGATGGAAGTGTGGGATGAACCCCATCTATGGAATAAATTCTGTTTGGTTGTCGATGTACTCTTGATAAGTGTTCTGTATTAGGTCTTACTCCTGTTTTCCAAGTACCTTTATTTCGATATCCAACAAACAAAAGTCCTGAATCTTGTAATCTTGGACTATCAATTAAAGTATATTCAGATTTATCCAGAATTTCAAAGTTACCTGTCTTGTCTAAAAATTTTCTTAGTTTAGGAGGAAATCTTCTTTTGAGTCGTGAAAATTTGAACTCTTTACCTTTGCTGGCAATGATAATAATTCTTTCTCGATGTTGAGGAACGCCAAAATTTCTAGCATTAAGAATTTCATAATTTACATTGTAACCTAAGCTACGTAGACTGGCTAAAATAACATTTAATGTATTGCCTCGATCGTGATGAATTAAATGCTTGACATTCTCTAGCACAATAACTTTTGGTTGTTTGGCTTCTATAATTCTACAAATCTCAAAAAATAATGTACCTCTCGTATCTTCAAATCCTTGTCTTTTCCCACAAATACTGAACGGTTGACAAGGAAATCCTGCTACTAAAACATCAAAGTCTTCTAAAGCTTCTGGCTGAATTTTGGTAAGATCACCAAACGGGTTATCTCCAAAGTTGTTTTGGTAAACTTCTTGACATTTTTTATCTATTTCACTAGAAAATATACATTTAAATCCTGCTTTTTCAAAGCCAAGTCTAAATCCACCGATTCCTGAGAATAAATCTATAAATTTCATTTAAATTCTGTTGAGAATGCTTATGAATTTTACAATCTAATTTTAGAATATAATATAAAAACGTCAAAAAAGCGATCGCCTATTTAAATTCAACAATAAAATTGCATTATAAAGATGGCGATCGCAATCACGTAATCAAGTTAATTTTCCCCCTTAAACCGATCTAATAACTCCTCACGATTAGATTGCATAATTAATTGTGTGGCTTCCTTAGCTGGCAATTTAACTAAAGCTTCCACAATTTGAGATAACTCTGCATCAATTGTGCCAAATTTCACTTCTAACATACTCTCAATTGTTAGACGCTTTCCTTGCTGTAGTCCTTGCTGTATACCTTGCTTGTTGTAGTCCTTGTTCTTCTCCTTTTCGTAAAGCTTCTTGTTCCCATTGAATATACAAAGGTGATAACTTCATAATCAAACTCCTTTCCTCTTCATCTAAACTTGTTGTTGTTTGTAAATTAGCTTGGAAATTGGTTAGTAATTTGAGAACTAGGCTTTGCAATTCTGAGATCTTGCCTCATGGTCAAAAACCGGGTTTCTGGCAATTGACTAAACTTGAAAAGCTAGGTTTTTCGTCTAGGAACCCGGTTTCTTTAGGCTGATCGAGAACGGTTTAAACTTAGATGTTTTTAGATTTTGAATTAGCCATCAATCCAAAATCATTACATCCTAAGCACCTTCTCTCAACTTATCTAAAACTCCCCGATCTTCTAAAGTAGAAGTATCGCCAGTCACTTCTTGTCCAGAAGCAAGATTTCGCAATAACCGCCGCATGATTTTACCGGAACGAGTTTTCGGTAAAGCATCGCTAAAGCGAATTTCACCGGGACGCGCGATCGCACCAATCTCATTGACAACGTGCTTCTTCAATTCTTTGGCTAATTCCTCACTAGCTTGATACGTGCCTTCCAAAGTAACAAAAGCAACAATATCTTCCCCTTTCAACTCATCTGGCTTACTGACCACTGCCGCTTCTGCTACCGCCGGGTGAGACACTAAAGCCGATTCGATTTCCATCGTACCTAAACGGTGTCCGGCCACATTTATTACATCATCTACCCGACCCATTACCCAGTAATAGCCATCTTCATCCCGCCTAGCACCATCCCCAGCAAAATAGAAATATTGGCCATCTTTGGGGGGAATGTGTTCCCAGTAAGTGCGACGGAAGCGATCGGGATCTCCGTACAATGTCCGCATCATACCAGGCCAAGGATATTTCACCGTCAGATAACCACCTTGGTTATCACCCACCGGGTTACCATCCAAATCAACTACATCCGTGATAATGCCGGGGAAAGGACGAGTCGCGGAACCCGGTTTGGTGGGGACTGCACCAGGGAGGGGCGTCACCATGATACCGCCAGTTTCGGTTTGCCACCAGGTATCGACGATCGGACAACGTTCGCCACCAATTACTCGGTAATACCACATCCAAGCTTCGGGGTTAATCGGTTCGCCAACAGTTCCCAATAAGCGCAATGAGGACAAATTGCGAGATTTGGGTAAATGTTCGCCGGCTTTGATGAATGCGCGAATTGCCGTAGGTGCTGTATAAAAAACGGTAACGCCGTGCTTTTCGATTACATCCCAGAAGCAACCGGGATTGGAAGCGCGAGGCGCACCTTCGTACATCAGGGTAGTTGCACCGTTGGATAATGGCCCATAAAGTACGTAGCTGTGTCCCGTAATCCAACCGATATCAGCAGTACACCAATATACATCGGTATCTTTGAGATCGAAAATCCACTTGGTGGTCATGTGAGTGTATAAGTTGTAACCACCTGTGGTATGGACGACACCTTTCGGTTTGCCGGTACTGCCAGAAGTGTAAAGAACGAACAGCATATCTTCGCTGTCTATTGGTTCGGCGGGACAATCGGCAGAAACTCCTTTTTGCAAATCGTGCCACCAGTGATCTCTCCCCGGTTCCATGTGTATTTGCTGACCAGTACGCCGCACTACCAGCACGTCTTTCACGCTGGAAACGCCTTCCGACAAAGCTTTGTCTACTTGTTCTTTGAGGGGAACGATCGCATCTTTGCGCCAACCACCATCGGCGGTGATTACCACTTTAGCTTGTCCGTCAATTAAGCGATCGCGCAATGCTTCCGCACTGAAACCACCAAACACCACCGTATGGGGTGCGCCAATTCTCGCACAAGCTAACATCGCGATCGCCGCTTCCGGTATCATCGGCATATAGATGCCAACGCGATCGCCTTTTTCTACCCCTAGCTGTTTGAGTACGTTAGCAATTTGGCAAACTTCCCGGTGTAATTGTGCATAAGTGAGAGTGCGCGTGTCTCCCGGTTCTCCTTCCCAAATTAAAGCTGCCTTGTTTTTGCGCCAAGTCTTGAGGTGTCGATCCAGACAGTTGTAGGAAATATTGATTTTGCCATTGACGAACCACTTAGCAAAGGGCGGTTGCCAATCTAACGCAGTGTCCCACTTTTGGAACCACTCTAACTCTTGTTCCGCCAATTCCGCCCAAAATTTTTGAGGGTCAGCTTTTGCGCGATCGTAAAGTTGCTGATACTCCTCCAAGCTCTTAATATGAGCATTTTGTGAGAATTCAGCAGAAGGATGGAATAAGCGTTTTTCTTGCAGAACAGATTCAATGGTGGATTGAGACATGGTATTTAACTAGATATCTAAGTGCGAACTAATTGAATGGTAGTCGGAGATACCTTTTTCAACATACTTCTTTCCCAGACCAATTTATCGAAAATAATGTTTAGTTTTTTTGAGAAAATTGGCTAAAGTGTCCTCAATAGTTAGGTTAGTGAAAAAAATTCCTATGTATGATTTTGCGATTATTGGCGGCGGAATAGTTGGTTTATCTACTGGAATGGCAATTAGCCAACGTTATCCCAAAGCACGGATTGCTGTCCTAGAAAAAGAAAATAGCTGGGCTTATCATCAAACTGGTCATAATAGCGGTGTAATTCATTCCGGAATTTACTATAAACCAGGAAGTCTAAAAGCTAAACTTTCTCGTGCAGGTAACAGTTCAATGGTAAAATTTTGCCAGCAGCATGGGATTAACTATGAAGTCTGCGGTAAGGTAATTGTTGCCACCACAGAAAAAGAACTACCTTTATTAGAAAATCTTTATCAACGAGGATTAGCAAACGGCTTAAATATTTCCAAGCTGCGTGCAGAGGAAGTCAAAGAAATTGAGCCTCATGTTAGTTGTTTGGCTGGCATTAAAGTACCAACCACCGGAATTGTTGATTATCGGCAGGTTTGTCAAAAATATGCAGAAATAATTCAGTTACAAGGAGGGGAATTATTGCTCGGTACGAAAGTAGAGAAAATCGTACCAACCGATCGAGGTTTAATGTTAGAAACCAATAAAGGTAATTTTGAGAGCAAGTTTACCATTAACTGCGCTGGTTTGTATAGCGATCGCATAACCAAACTCAGTGGCGTAAACCCAGAAGCCAAGATTATCCCATTTCGAGGAGAATACTACGAATTAATTCCAGAAAAACGATATTTAGTAAAAAATCTCATTTATCCAGTTCCTAACCCTGATTTTCCTTTCCTCGGCGTTCACTTCACCAGAATGATTGATGGTAGCGTTCACGCTGGGCCAAATGCCGTCCTCAGCTTTAAACGGGAGGGTTACAAAAAGACTGATTTCGATTTAAAAGATTTCATCGAAATTATTAGTTATCCAGGTTTATGGAAATTAGCAGCTAAATATTATGGTGAAGGAATACAAGAGATTATTCGCTCTTTTAGTAAAGCGATATTCGTCCAAAGCTTACAACAACTAATTCCCGAAGTTCAAGCAGATGATTTAATTCCCACTCACGCCGGAGTTCGCGCCCAGGCTTTAAAAGATAATGGTTTATTGGTCGATGATTTTTTAATTGTCAAAGGACAAAATATCATCAATGTTTGTAATGCACCTTCCCCGGCGGCGACTGCTTCCATTGAGATTGGCAAAGCAATTATTGAACAACTTGATTGTTAGTTAGTCGTTTAAAAACCCAAGTTTTTCAAGAAACAGTGGTTTTAAATCATGACTAATTAGCGAACCTGAAATGAAAGCGCAACTAAGTTATTGCAAGTTTTGAAAGTCATTGACAAACAAGAATATTTTCAATTGCAATCTGCATGATAATTATCTACGAAAGAAACCGGGATTCTATAATTAATTCACAGAAATCTCAATTTACATTTGTGTTTATCTGTTTAAATCAATTGAAACAAATTACACAACTCAATCAACCATCATTACTTTTTTGCGTGTACGTAATCCACAAAATAAAACTTCGGTTCCAACCAAAACTTCAGCCAACTATAAACCCCTAAACTAAACAAAACTATCGCTATCAAAGGCAACCCAAACTTTAATCTAATTGCATCCGGCAATACCGCCACCGATGGAACGCTAACCGCTACATACCCTAACAACAAAATTTGCATAATTTTTATTCTGGAAAGCGCCGTGCGACAGCTTCGGCAATGCTGGGTATGCTGCCGATATCGGTCTAGCATAATCTGACGATTATCTGAAATTTTCTGCTTTTCTTGAACAGCAATTCCTATTTCATCCCAAGGTAACTTTCCAGCGGAATACTCATCGAACCATCGACGAAATTCGATTACGAAACGATCCGCACTTGTCGGTAGTTTATATGCCTTTTGCCAGTTCTCCTTCTGCTTCTTTTGTTGTAAATAATACTCTTGCTGTTGGAGTAAAATCATATCTCCATCTAATACAGCATTGCGGTTGGTAATATGATCCCACCAACGAGGAGTTAATTTAGATATATTTTTAGCAAAATTACGCGAAAAATGGGCAACAATTCTGCATTTACCAGGAGTTGTGGGTATACAATAAGTAATTAAGCCAGCTTGCTTTGTTTCACTAAATTTAATCTCATACTCCAACCTACAAGGTGGTTGAAAAGTAATCGAACCCATACTAGTTGTCGCAATAATTAAGTTAGGAGTTGATTGGCAAATTTTAATCGGAATCGGTCTAGCTTTTTCTCGATTTCCCTGTACTCCATGATGGGCAAAAGGAACGTGGCTGGGGTCGGCTACATTTTCTACCAGCGTTTGCCAATCATACTCTAAATCACGCACGAAGGAAGAGTAAACGAATCCTTTACTTGCATCTACTTGTGGCGATAGCGGTAACTGAACTGAGTCAGCTAGTGCAGTTGAATTAGCATCTGGCCATACCCATAATAAATCTTGTTCTTGACGAGTTGGTAGCGCCACCGCACAGAGATATTTCTGCTTTTCTGTCACCAATTCTGGTTTTTCTGCCTGAGGAATACGGGTACAAATTCCTTCAGAATCGAATTCCCAACCGTGATAGCTGCACATCAAATTACCCGTTTTGTTATCCACTCTTCCTTCGCTTAATGGCGCTAGTCTATGGGGACATTGGTCTAAAAATACCCGAAAATTATCTGATGATTTTGGTTTCCAAATCACCAAACGTATTCCTAAAATAGTTACGGATGTTGGTTGATTCGGGTCAAGGTCTTCAATTGGTGAAATAGGATACCAGTGGTGAAGGAAGTTGAAATTGGATTCCATTGGTTAGTTATTGATAGATGTTTAATTAGTTTAACAATTTGAAGAAGCTTTGATTACTAACCTCCTCTCCGTAGAACGGGGAGGAGGATACCGTTTCAATTTCCTAAGAAAGGTAATGCTTCTCCATCTTCCGGAACTTTATCTACTTCAATCCGAAAAGTTCCTTCAAAACCAGTACCAGCAATCTCAAATTCCCATCCTCCGTTAAGATAAGGAATTTTTTCGTTCGGTGAAGGTTGAAAATTTGGAGCAGCAAATCGCTCATCGTTATGGAGATATAAAATTAAATTAGGCTGAGTTTTAGTTGGTAACAAAGCGCGGATATAATATTGTTTTCGGAAAATCATATTATCGGAAAATCCAATTCCATATAAATCACGTTCTCCTACGTAAAAATCTAGGCGCATCACCATGTCTTTAGTAGTAATACTCTCATCTTCGAGAATTGGTGTCACGTCTAAATAACCTTCCCAAATTAATTTGCGATCGTCACCCCAAGGAAAAGCTAATTCTTGATTGTTTTCGCTAAAGTTAATATTTTTATCTAATGGATTAAATTTAGTGAAAGGCCCATAGCAATTTTCCGCTTCTTTACTTTGGTGAAAAAGCTCAAAGTCTACCCGACGAGGTTTGATGCAAACACCTAAATAAAACTCGCTTTTTCCAAAGAAATCTTTACCGCGAGTAACCTTTCCTTGCACTAATCGTAAACGAGTTCGCACGTTACCGAAAAAGAAACGAGTGGCGATTTCAAAAGTTTCTCGCGAAGTTAAAATCGAATCTGGGCCACCATGACATTTATGGATAAAAGTGCGTACAGAACTGGGAATTTGTGCGGCATTATGTTTTACTAAACCATCGCTGCGGTTGTAGCTTGGCCCAA
>CAZJJR010000192.1:0-12787 GCA_964546365.1 uncultured bacterium
AGGGATAGTTAATTCCCGATGATGGCAGTTTTAAGCCAAAGTAGAAGCCGCTACCGCCATCCAAAAGTAGACCATATCCACTTTCCGCCCCACCAGTGTCGTAAATATTAGTGATAATTCCAGCCCATTGTTTCTGAGCCGCTACATTAATCCAAGCTTCTAGAGTGATAGTTTTGGCAACTTTATATTCAGGTTTTCTGCCCAAGTTTACGCAATCATCTTTTCCATCAAACGCTAATACGCATTGTTGATTTTTCTTAGGTTCAGGTGCAGGTTGGAGGGGTAATTCTTCCTGTACCCAAGTTGCACCATTAATTGTGCCGTTGTTAGCTTTACTAGATCGATCTCCAACCGTATTTCCCGATCCTTCATTCAACGGCCAGTATCCTATTAATCCCTCTTCATTACCTTTGAGGCGATAGTTTACAGTTGCCTTGATTTCTTCTGGAGTACGGGCGCGATTCCAAATGTTTACCTCAGCAATTAGACCAGGAAAATAATCATTGGCTCGTCCAATATAATAGCCAGTTTGAGGTGCGCTATATAGGTTTTGAGCAGCTTCTTTAGTGGCAAACAATTCTCCATTGCGATAGAACTTATATTCAGTTCCCTGTTTGACCCATGTAACATGAATCCACTGGTTGGCAGCAGTAAAAAAGTTGTCGAAAATACCCGCTGACTGTGTACCAGCTGTTAGGGCAGTACCGTCATAGTGCAGACCGTTATTACTTGGCATTAACCACAGACTGGGTTTACGCTCGTACTGGTTGCGGTCTTGTTTACCAATGAATCCATGCCAGCCACCATCGTTGAGTCGCGATGGTTTTATCCATAAGGAAATGGTGAATGCTGTTAAGCTTTCAAACGGTTCTTTGACTTCGATGTAATCGTCAACACCATCAAAAGATAGAACCCATTGTTTGTCAGTCATGATTTTTACTCCAAATTAATTATGAATTTTGAGTGCCAAAAGTTATACTCCTTCTCTTTTGACGGTTTAGAGACTCGGTATTAATCTTATGGCGAAAAATGGTATTAGCTCGCGCCGTAGTTGTAAGGTTCCTTTTCCCCCGTGCGATCGATAATTGCCCAATGTACGCTGTTGAGTTCGGGAACTTTTAACATGAATATCCAGTTAGCTTCCATGCTTTCCCCCTTGGTTGGCAGCGTTGGGGTTTCTGGCGTACATAGAGTAATTGTGGTATTGGGTTTTTGCAAGTAGTACCAAGACGAAGGGAAGATTTCGCCATCAATAAAATAGGGGTATGGCACACCCGCAGCATCAGCACGAGCGCCAATTGTTTCGTAAGCAGTGCCAACGCCATCTTCTTCGTTGTAATAAGCAAAGCACTCGTAGGCAAGTGCCACGGCTTCCTCAAAACCGATCTTATTGTCTAAAGCTTTTTGTGCTTTAATTGCGGCGGCATCAGCTTCTAGAATGCCAGCTTCTTCATCCTCGCGGTAGACGGACACATCTAAATTTGCCATTAAGTTAGCTAACTTTTGACTGTGTTCGGTATAAGCATAGCTAGACACCAAATTTCCTTGAGCATCATACAATTGTGCCTCATCACTTTTGTTATTCCAAACAGAGCGTTTGCTACCGAAAGAAAAACCGCCTGACTCTGGATGCACTTCGTTTGTATAAACTTTGAATTTGACTCCTTTACCTAGTTTTGTGCCTGGGGGAAACGTAAAGTCTTGGTTACGGCTAACGGCGTGAATTCTCCAACCTGAAATATCTATTTCAACTAACCCATCATTCTTAATGACAATATATTCATCAGCTTCGGTAGCTTTAACAGTTCCATCAGAAAAAATTCTCGAAATTCTTACCCGTGTCGAAGCCTTTGCCAAATCGAAGATTGCATACAACCCTTCTCCATCCTGAGAAACCAAGATTTGATTGGCTGATTCTTCAGGTTGAAAATCCATAATCGAAGTGCCATTGACTTGATATAGAGATTTAACTCCTGCAAAAATCGGATGGTTGCTATTGATTGGTTGATTGCCAGAAATCCCGTTATAACGATTGTTGTACTGTAAACCAAAAGGTAAAAGAGACCAATTCCAGCCAATTCCTCCCCCATCTTCAAATTCATTTTCAGAGCCATCGTAATCAGGAATTATACAAATGCTAACTCCACTCTTGACCGCATTCATCAACAGGTCTTCAGGAAAATCAATAGACAGAGATGTAAAAATGACATCCACATTTTCTAGCTCATTATATTCTGTATTCCAGGTATGACCCGCTTGAGCGATCGCTTCGGTCATTGCTGAATAAGATGAGTCATCCTCTTCACGGTAGAAATAAAACTTGCTCGGACGACCGCCTGTAAACCAGTTCGCTAGATTTTTTACAAAAGTTGCGGTATCTGGAGATTTTTCAAATCCAGTATTACTGAAAGTTGACCCTGAATTGGCAACAAATATTTTACCGAATTTCTTGTCCATTTGATTAGTTCCTAATAGAGGTAAATAAAAAAGTTGTTGATTTTTTTCGTTCGCTCTAATGAGCTTCTAGGAAAGGTGGAGATGAGAGCGATCGCATTTGATGAGTAATGCGATCGCCAAAGCTTACTAATTCTCAGCTTGCTGTTTTCATTTGTTCCAAATTAGAACTTTAAGCAAGTACGAGAATTTAGTTTTCTGGCTGGAGGGTATTAGCTTACACCGTAGTTGTAGGCTGCTTTTGTACCCGAACGGTCAACAATAGCCCAATACAAACCGCTAATTTCCTTGAGTTCCAACAAGAAAATCCAGTTGGTGTCAACCTTTTCCCCATTTTCTGGTGGATACTGACTCTTAGCTGTTTGCAATGTCAGGGTAGAAGTTGGTTGGTTGAGATAAGAACGCAACACTTTTGTTGCTGCTGCTTTATCAGCCCCCTGTGGTAAACCAAAAGCACCTGGATCGTTGAGCATTTGACCCAATGGGCTTTCAATCTCGGTATCATCTTCTAGGAAACTTTGAATTGCTAGTTTCAGGGCATCCACAAAAGTGACCTTACTCCCCATTGCCATCTGTTTATTAATTCCCGATGGACTAACTTTTACTGTCAGTTGAGGAACACCTAATTCTGTTTTGATTCCGGGAATACTGCTTGCGCCATAGGCTAAAGTTGAAACTTGATTGCCTTGGGCATCAAATAGTTTGGCTTCGTCCCCTTTGTCATTCCAAATGCCTGAGCCACTACCAAGGCTGAAGCCTCCGGTTTCTGGGTGAACCTCATTGGTGTAAACTCGGAAACTCTTGCCTGCTTCTAATTTAGTTCCGGCGGGGAAGGTAAAGGATTGTTTCTTACTTAAGCCGGAAGAGACTTTCCAACCAGATATATCAGCGGTTTCTGTGCCTTTGTTGACAATTTCAACGTATTCGTCAGATTGAGTTCGCTTAACTTTACCTTTGTAAGCGATGTGGGCGATCGCGACTGTTCCGGTAGCCGTTCCCGTTTCTTCCCCTTTGATAAATTCCTCAACCACTTCTTCGGGATCGCCCTCATCAATTGTTGTAGGTGGAGGCGTTGTTTCTGGCGTTCCTTCAAATGTGGCGATTAACCCTTGTCCGCTACTATGGGTCACAATTAGTTGATTTTTACCAGAAGTGGTATCGAGATTGACAATGGAATTGCTATTATTTTGAAACAGTTCCTTAACTCCAGCCAGAATTGGATGAGAATTACTGACGGGTTGATTGCCGTAAATGCCGTTGTATTCCCCGACTAAATTAAAACCAAAAGCATTCAGAAAAGGATTCCAGTGATTTGCTTCACCTTGTGCGCCACCCCATCCTGTTCCTGCCATAACATAAACGTTACCGTCTGCTTTGACATAATCAATTAAAACTTGATTATCGGCTACATCTCCACCTACAAAAATGCCGTCGTAGGTTAATAAGGTGGCGATATCCCAAGAAATATTAATTCCTACTGTCCAAGTATGACCTGCTTTTTGCATCGTTTCTGCTAACACAGATCCAGTTAAGCCAAAGTTAGTCGAGTAGGCGTGGAATTTGCCAGGGCGATCGCCCGCAAACCATTTGGCAATATTAGTCGCGAAAACAGCCGCATCTGGGGCCCCTTTAATCCCATCGTTGCTTAGCGTCCACTCATCACCGTTAACAACTATTTTGCCAATTTTATTTACTTGTTCGGGTGCAGCTTTGAAGGGTAATTCTTCCTGTACCCAAGTCGCGCCATTAATCGTGCCGTTGTTACCTTTACCTGTTTTGTCAGTAACTTGCTCGCCAGAACACTCATTCAAAGGCCAATAGCCTACCAGTCCAACTTCGTTGCCTTGCAGACGCTGATTCATAGTTGCTTTGATTTCTTCTGCCGAACGAGCCACATTCCACAGACGGACTTCGGTTATTTTCCCTGGAAATGCGTGAAATTCATCGTTATCTTTGTACATCCCCAGCCGTAAGTCATTTTCGATGCTGTAATCAATGCTGTTAGCGGCGATCTCTTTTTTGATTTTTTCCACACCATCGACATACAACTTCATCTGTTGTCCGTCATAAGTCCCCGCAATGTGATGCCACTGATTAAGTTTAATTGTGTTGGCTTCAGTAGTATAGGGATAGTTAATTCCCGATGATGGCAGTTTTAAGCCAAAGTAGAAGCCGCTACCACCATCGAGAAGTAAACCATATCCACTTTCTGCCCCGCCAGTATCGTAAATATTAGTGATAATCCCAGCCCATTGTTTCTGAGCCGCTACATTAATCCAAGCTTCTAGAGTGATGGTTTTGGTAACTTTATATTCAGGTTTTCTGCCCAAGTTTACGCAATCATCCTGTCCATCAAATGACAGCACGCATTGTTTCTCAGCCATGATTTTTACTCCACATTAATTGTGAATTTTGAGTGCCAGAAATTACATCAATTCTTTTTGATGATTTAGAGTTCGATATTAATCCTTTGGCAAAAATCGGTATTAGCTCATGCCATAGTTGTAGGATACTTTAGCCTCAGAACGGTCGATAATTACCCAATACAGACCGCTCATTAATAGTAGAATAATAAAATGCGCGATCGCTGTTTTATAAATTGAAAAGCGAGCGACAGCAAAAACACAGGAGCAAGATGCTGAAATTAATAATAACTAAAAATTAGGTTCCAGTAAAGAGCTTTACTAAAAAAAACACAACGTTTTTTAGGTAAGAAAAGTAAGAAAAGTAAGAAAAGTTGGAGATCCACTTAAAACATAATAAAGGTTAATTTGTAATTTTTAAATTTTTATGAAAAGATTGTAGGGCAATCACAACTCATAGTAATTTTTATAAAAACGGTAGACTACTTACGTTTATTCAGTCTTAATTGTATTATTTTTTGCCTTAACGCACAATTGAATATCAGTGGGTCGTTCCTAGCGTTAAGAAAGTGTAGCCAATGTGGATATTCCGTACTTACTGTGTTTTCATCACCTTAAGATAATATTTAAAGCCTTACTCAGCGAATACATTATTAATCGATGAAATTATCTACTTGGGGATTTTGGCCAGTAATAGGAACTCTTTATGGTTATCTATTAACTTATCAGCCGACAGCAGCGCAGATTGTACCAGATGCTACATTGCCTGGAAATTCGATCGTCATCCCACAAGGTAATACCAGTTTAATTGAAGGCGGAACAAGTGCAGGAGTTAATCTATTCCACAGTTTTCGTGATTTTTCCGTACCAACTGGCGGTACAGCTTACTTTAACAACCCTTTGGATATTCAAAATATTTTTACTCGCATCACGGGTAGCAACATTTCTAATATTGATTGATTAATTAAAGCTAACGGTACTGCTAACTTATTGTTACTTAATCCAAACGGAATTATTTTTGGCTCCAACGCACAATTGAATATCGGTGGCTCGTTTTTAGCAACTACTGCTGCTAGTTACCGCTTTGCTGACGGAATAGAATTTAGTGCCACCAATCCTCAAACAGCACCGATACTAACCGTTAATGTACCAGTTGGATTGCAATTAGGACAAAATCCGGGGCAATCGGTACGGGAGTTGATAAATTTCCACAGACTCTTACTGGAGGCGATTTATCTAGCTCGCTTCTTCCAATCAATCAATTAACTGCTTTATTCGCTAGAACTGTTGGAGAAGGTGCAGCTGGCAATATCAGCATTGAAGCCCCTAAATTGTCAGTTCAGAACGGGGCTTGGATTGGTAATGATACGCTTAATAGTGCTAAGGCAGGAAATCTTAGCATCCGCCCTGTTGATTTTGTAGAATTAGTTGGTTCGGGTATAACAACTGCGGCTTTGTTCGGTAGTGCAGGAGTCAGTGGAGAAATCGTCATAGATACCCGACGTTTGATTGTCCGAGATGCCTCATACATTGCCACTACTACTTTCGGAAGCGGTAAAGCTGGAAATATTACTATAAAAGCTACCGAGTCGGTAGAATTGCTTAGAACTCCTGATGGAGGCGTAGTACCAACCCTAATTGCCAGCAACTCTTTTGGTAGAGGTAATGGGGGTGACATCACCATCGACACCCAACGGCTAATTATCCGAGATGGTACAGGAATTTCCTCTGCTAGTGGGGGTACTATCAACAACAGGGTGTACCCCAACTGCAAGGTACTGTCACCATCAACACTCCCGATGTTAATCCCGGTAATGGATTGGTGGATTTACCGGAAAATCCCGTCGATACTACCAGTTTGGTTGCCTCTAGCTGTAATCGCGGCAAAAAAGATAGTAGTTCCTTTATTATCACAGGTAGAGGTGGCTTACCACCCAACCCAACGGAGCCTTTGGATGTTGAAGCGACTTGGGTAGATTTAAGAACGATCGCTCTACCGTTAAGTAATCGAGAAAATAACGATCGACCAATTGTTCCGTCCCAAGTTTCACCTACCACTACTTAAATTGTGGAAGCTTCTGGCTGGACGCAAGATTCCGATGGCAAAATTGTCCTCACCGCAAATGTAGCGTCTGCGATGCCGCCGTCCTTAACTTACCCTACTTGTGCAACCTCCCGGTAAACTCAACAAAACACGGGAAATTAATCGAAGTAAATTAAAGTGTGAGCCAGAGCGATCGCTAAAAAAAAGATAGTAAACTAAAAAGCTGTTCGTCTCAGCTTGTCAGGAGAAAAAGCTGAATCATCTGTATTGGTAACCAGCATCTACCTGTGTGCGACTTTTTGCAACTATCTTATCTGCTTGCTAAGCTACCTAGCTTAATCTTTTAGTTGTGTATTGAGGAAGTGAAATGTCTTTAGAATATCCTGATGACCTAAAATACCTTGACAGTCACGAATATGTACGGCTTGATGGGGAAATTGCTACGATCGGCATCAGTGCCTTTGCTGTAGATCAACTAGGGGATATCGTATTTCTAGAACTCCCCGATGTGGGAGAAAAGCTAGAAAAGGGAAATGCTTTTGGAACTATTGAATCGGTGAAAGCCGTGGAAGACTTAAATTCTCCCATCACCGGCACCGTTGTAGAACGCAACGATCCGATGGTAGACTCACCAGAACTAGTAGGAGACGATCCCTACGGCGAAGGTTGGTTGCTGAAAGTTCGCATCGACGATCCCAGCGAACTTGATGAAGCTCTGTCTGCTGATGAGTATCGCGCCCAAGTAGAAGGCGACTAGTATGAGGGGGTGAGGGGAGGATGGGGAGATGGGAGGATGGGGAGAGAAATAAAAATTGATTTTCAGAATACTGACTCCTGAATTCTGACTTCATCCTTCAGCCTTCATCCTTCAGCCTTTAGCCTTTAACCTCCTGAATCATCCTCCGAATTGAGGAATTCTTGTTAAAAATTAATAAGGACTCAATTTTGGAGATTTAGTTGTGGTCAATTATACCACTCATATACAATCAAGCTCTTTTATGGGGCGGCATATTGGGCCAACGCCTGAGAAAATACAGGAAATGCTGGAAGTATTAGGCGTTCCCAATCTCGATACATTGATCGATCGCGCGATACCGCCCGCTATTCGCCTCCAGCAACCGCTACAATTGCCAGCACCCCAAAGTGAATATGCTGCGATCGCGCAATTAAAAGAAATTGCCTCAAAAAATCAGATATTTCGCTCTTTCATTGGCATGGGTTATTACAATTGCATCACCCCACCAGTGATATTAAGGAATATCTTAGAAAACCCAGGTTGGTACACCGCTTACACTCCCTACCAAGCGGAAATTGCCCAAGGCAGATTAGAAGCATTGCTGAACTTTCAAACAATGGTAATCGACCTCACGGGGTTAGAAATTGCCAACGCTTCCTTATTAGATGAAGCAACCGCCGCCGCCGAAGCCATGACTATGAGTTATGGCATTTCTAAAAATAAAGCCAAAGCTTTCTTTATTTCAAAAGATTGCCATCCCCAAACTATTGAAGTATTGCAAACTCGCGCTAAACCCTTAGACATTGAAATTATTATCGGTGATCATCAAACCTTTGATTTCCAAACCGCAATATTTGGAGCAATTCTCCAATATCCAACTAGCGACGGTATCATTTACGATTATCGAAATTTTATCGAAAAAGCTCATGAAGTTGGCGCATTAGTAACAGTAGCAGCCGATATTTTAAGCCTCACTCTCCTCACTCCGCCGGGAGAATTCGGCGCTGACTTAGCAGTTGGCAGCACTCAACGCTTTGGCGTTCCCTTGGGATACGGTGGTCCTCACGCCGCTTACCTCGCCACCAAAGAAGAGTATAAAAGACAAGTGCCAGGGCGAATTGTCGGCGTATCGAAAGATTCTAATGGAAAGCCAGCTTTACGTTTAGCTTTGCAAACTCGCGAACAACATATCCGCCGAGAAAAAGCAACTAGCAATATCTGTACTGCCCAAGTTTTGCTGGCGGTAATTGCTTCTATGTATGCAGTTTATCACGGGCCACAAGGACTGAAAGAAATTGCTGAAAATATCCATAAACTAACAGTTATTCTAGCAGAAGGGCTGAAGCGTTTAGGGTACAAAATTAGCTCCGATAATTACTTCGATACTTTGCGAGTGGAACTGGCATCTGGTAGTTTAAACAAACTTCTCCAAACCGCTGAATCCCGCCAAATTAATCTACGGAAATTGGATGATAAAACAGTTGGAATTTCCCTAGATGAGACAACTACAGTTAAAGATTTAATAGAGTTATGGCAAATCTTTGCTGGGAAAGATGAATTGCCATTTACTATTGAGGAAATTGCTACTGATTCATCCTTCCCAGCACCATTTAACCGCCAAAGTAGTTATCTAACTCATCCGGTCTTTAACGGCTATCATTCCGAAACAGAACTGCTGCGCTATTTGCATCGATTGGAATCAAAAGATTTATCTTTAACTACATCGATGATTCCGTTGGGTTCTTGTACGATGAAACTGAACGCAACGGCGGAGATGATTCCCGTAACTTGGCCGGAATTTGGGAATATTCATCCTTTTGTACCTGCATCCCAAACGCGGGGTTATCAAGTTTTATTCCAGCAATTAGAAGCATGGTTAGCAGAAATTACTGGTTTTGCCGGAATTTCCCTGCAACCAAATGCGGGATCGCAAGGGGAATATGCTGGTTTGTTGGTAATTCGCCAATATCATGAAAGTCGAGGCGAAACTCATCGCAATATTTGCTTGATTCCCGAATCTGCACATGGAACTAATCCCGCTAGTGCGGTAATGTGTGGTTTTAAAGTTGTTCCCGTTGCTTGTGATAAACAGGGAAATATCGATCTTAATGACCTGAAGAATAAGGCAGAAAAATACAGCAAGGAACTGGCGGCTTTGATGGTGACTTATCCCTCAACTCACGGGGTTTTTGAGGAAGAAATTAAGGAAATTTGTGCGATTATTCATGAGAATGGCGGACAAGTTTACATGGATGGGGCGAATATGAACGCCCAAGTAGGTTTGTGCAGTCCGGGTGATATCGGCGCTGATGTTTGTCATTTGAATCTACACAAAACTTTCTGCATTCCTCACGGTGGCGGTGGCCCGGGTATGGGGCCGATCGGGGTGGCCCAGCATTTGGTGCCGTTTTTACCCGGTCATTCGGTGGTGCAATTGGGAGATAAGGAAAGCATTGGTGCGATTTCGGCTGCGCCTTGGGGTAGCGCTAGCATTTTGGTGATTTCTTGGATGTATATTGCCATGATGGGTTCCCAAGGTTTGACTCAAGCAACGAAGGTGGCAATTTTGAATGCTAATTATATTGCCCGTCGGTTAGAAAGTTTCTATCCGGTTTTGTATCAAGGAAAGCAAGGTTTTGTGGCGCATGAGTGTATTTTGGATTTGCGATCGCTCAAAAAATCTGCCCAAATTGAAGTAGAAGATATCGCTAAACGCCTGATGGATTACGGTTTCCACGCGCCTACCGTATCTTGGCCGGTGGCGGGTACGATTATGGTGGAACCAACGGAAAGCGAATCGAAAGAAGAGTTAGATCGTTTTTGCGATGCGATGATTTCCATTCGCAAAGAAGTTGAGGAAATCGAACAAGGTAAGGCAAATCCGGAAGATAACGTGCTGAAAAATGCGCCTCACACCGCAGAAAGTTTGATTTCTTCCGATTGGAATCATCCTTATTCGCGCGAACAAGCTGCTTATCCCGCACCTTGGACTCGCGAACATAAATTTTGGCCTGCGGTGGGACGAATTGACAATGCGTTTGGCGATCGCAATTTTGTCTGTTCTTGTCTCCCAATGGAAGCTTATGCAGAAACCTAAGTTGGTAGTAAAAAGTTCCGTCCTTCTTCCCGTTTAAGGACTAAGGACTAAAGTCCTTACTACAAACGAAAATATAAAAAAAGCGATCGCATTTTGCGATCGCTTTCTTGTCCCTGAGACCCTATGGATTTGAAAAGTAAAGTTGTTGACTAACGAAGAGTTAACTAGCGCAGGGTGGCAGAAATAATAATTAAGCGTACAACCAATATTCTTTCTGCCTTCTCCCTTCTTCCACTAGCATCTACCAGCTAACTGCTTTGATTCTGCTTCTAACATCTGCACCAAATTGCGATCGCCTTGGTTTTTTGCCACTTCCAAGCGATATTCCAAGCGGCGGCGGATATTAGCTAAGTGAGTTTTTTCGATCGGACTGCAAGCTTTAGGACTGATTTCACAAGTTGGCCCAACTCGATCTGGGACTTCTGCTGAAGGTGCGGCAAAACAAGCTTCTGCATTTGCACGGGGATTATTACAGTAGCTAACACCACGATATTTCAACTGAGGTGTAAGTTGTTGGGGTACGGGAATATGCCTGGGATACCGTTGTGTCCAAGCTTGACCCCGATATTGACCACCAACCTCTCCTTCCATCATGTCAATAGTAGGTAAATCGTTCTGGTAATTGATGCCGCGATAATTGAGTTTCATAAAATTGGGTCTCCCATCGAGTTATATCAACTTGTTTTGATAAAAATTTCGATCCCCGTGGGGATCGCTCTATTAATTATTAAGGTAGCGTCTTATGAGCCTGGTTGGTTGTGATCCCAGGCACAAAGTTAGAAAAATTTTGTAAATTTCTGTATCTTAGACTACTTTTTTATACAAACCAGCTTAAAAGTCAACGGACTATGACAAATTCATCTACCGACGGGTGGAAGAGGGGCGAAGGGCGAGGGAAAAAGGGGGAAGGGGAAATTGCGACCATTCCCAGCGATACGGGCATAGCCTCCAAAGAATTGCATTATTGTAGAATTCACAAGTCGCTTTTGTACCGAATTATGCGAAAAAAATAGTAAAACAAAAACAAAAAATTTCTCTGTTCGATGAGTCAACTGTACTGCATCTACATGGAATAGGCTGTAATTAGAGGTTTACAGTGGTTAAAAACTCGACTGCTAGTAATAGATTTTCTAACTCGCGTGCTGATACTGGGGTAAAGCTAAGAACAACAAGATAGGAAATGCCGCAATTCTTCAATTATTTCGCTTCTCCCCGAGAAAACTCTAGCATTTGATTTCCCTTTACTTGTGAAAAAACTCGGTAATTTTCCCAACTCGGAACTGATTGATTACTTCCATTTACCTGACTCATCTTAATCAAGTTATACTCTACATCTTCCGTATAAATAGTAAAAGCAATATTAAAAATGTCGATAAAGTTAATTACCCATTTACACTCTTCTTCTGGCAAATCTTCATAATATCTAATCAAATTAGCTATACAAGTTTCCAAGTGTAAGCGCGACGGCTGACATATCAATACCACTTTGAGTAGTAAAATAACCAAAGCTAAAGGAGTTTGTTGAAAAATAAATAAAAGAAAAATTTCCGCAGGAGATTGCTTATTTTCCGTGGTAAAATACTCGATCAGGTGTTGGCAGGTCTTTAATAACAACAGCTTAGTTACTGGTTCATCATTATAACAATCATACAGATTATTTAGTTTTTCATCTAGTTTCGCCCTCAACAAAATTGCCAAATCTTTATTATCCAAAGAAAAAATTAAATAATTTTTGTGACTCTCTTTAAAATCACCATAGTTCAAATGTTGCGTTTGTTCCCAAAAAATATTGGCAAGATTCACGTAATTAAACTGCCCTCTTTTCGCCAAAATCAGTTTAATTAAATTAATTACATCATCTCCTAAACTAGTAGGATTATTTAGTTGTTGCTCTTTTAATGTAGGAGAACTAGCGCGAGCCGTGTACATTGCTAAGTCAAATTTAAACTTCTGTTTTAGTTCTTTGGATCTTGTTCTGGCTGCTTTTCTTTGCTCAACAGGGTTAGTAGTATCAGTATATTGATTGACTAGCAAATAAGAAGAATATCGATAACTCCAATGAATATTCTCTCCAATTTCATGCCTTAAAGAAT
>CAZJJR010000193.1:0-12780 GCA_964546365.1 uncultured bacterium
TCCAAATAAAAACTAAAAACAACCATTTTTGTATATTTATCAAGATTTGGGATGCACGGTGTATCTTTGCAAAGGGTAGAGTGGTTGAACTCCCAATTAAGTGCTAATCCCCTTGGTCGATTGCCGTGGGAGTTGGAAAATTATGTATGACGAAGACGACTTAATTTTATTAGAACTGGAAGACGAACTAGAAAGTCCTCTCGATCGCCTAGAACCTTTAGAAGCCGAGTCAGAAGCGGACAAGCCAGATCCAGAAGCGATGCTGGCGCTGCTGAAGTCCCACGACGCGCCCCAAAGGATGTTAGCGGCGCGGGCTTTTTGTGAAATAGAAGATAAAAGGGCGATTCCTCATCTGATTTGCTTATTAACAGATGCTTGTCCGTTAGTGCGGGTGAGTGCTGCTTATGCGTTGGGACGCAACCCCAGTCCAGATGCGGTGCAACCTTTAATCGACCAACTAGATCGAGATTGGAACGGTTACGTCCGCAAAGGGGTAGTTTGGGCGTTGGGAAATTGTCGCGATCGTCGTTCTTTGACACCGCTAACCGAAGCACTCAAAACCGATATTTCTGCCGTCCGTCTCTGGGCTGCCAGCGGTTTGGCACAAATGGCTGAAGCTGGCTACGATGTGGTAGTAGCAGCAGTTCCGCCTCTGATCGAAGCGTTAATTCAAGATCCGGTGTCAGCTGTACGCAGTAATTGCGCTTGGGCGTTAGGACAACTTTGCCGGGAATTGCCTTCTAATGTCGTTTATGCTGGTGCGATCGACGGTTTGATTTTGGCATTAGAAGAAGATAAAGATATGGGAGTGAGAGAAGACGCCAAAGCTTCTCTACTAAGAGTCGGCGATCCGCGCGGACTGCAAGTGATCGAAGCCTTGGAACAAGAACCGCTACTCTGATTTCCCCGGTGCAAATCCTAAAGATTCGATATATTGACTATCGATCAAAAAAGCACCTTTAGAGAAGCGCACTCCCCAATAACCACCGGGACGGCGATCGATCACAGTACCTTCTTCTCCCAAACTAATTACATTTGGCGGACGCAACATCGGCATCGGGTCAGCCGTTTTCACGTAAGGTGGTAATGCTACCACTCGCACTTTTTCACCGACAATAAATTCTTTGGTCATTGGTTATTGGTCATTAGTCATTGGTTATTTGATTTTTGATTGACCGCAAACAAATTTAGAACTTGTTTGTAGTGAGGACTTCAGTCCTCTTACTATCATGCGATCGGGTAAAGCAAAATAAGCAAACCACTTTACCCAATCTAAAATTTAAAATTGCTCACGGTGCTTGCCAGATCTTTTTATGATATTGGTCTAACTCAGCATAAGGGTCAACGTTGCCGTGGGAATGGTTATGACCGCGATCGTGAGAATGGTCATGATGATGATGGTGATGTTCGTGTCCATCATGATGATGGTGATGATGGTGGGAGTGAGAATGTCCGTTTCCATTTCCCACTGCTGCGAGGCGAAACTTACACATTTCGCAGTTCATCTGCACTTCACCTAGCTGCGTTTCGATTTCCCGTTCTCTAATTACCTGTAAAAGTTGAGGATGGATACCCATTTCCGGCAAACAAGTCATGGCAATATGGGGATATTGCTGTTGTTGTTGGGCGGTAATATCAAAAATCTTTTTAACTAAAACTCCAGTAAATAAGAAGTAAGGTAAAACGATAATTCGTTTAGGTTGGTAGAGTCTGGCGCGACGAAAACCTTCTTCCAGTCGGGGGTGAGTAATCCCGATAAAGCAGGTTTCGACAGTTGAGTAACCGCTGCCTTCCCAGAGAATCCGCGCTAACTTGTAAACATCGCCGTTAGCATCCGGATCGCTGGAACCCCTTCCCACGAAAAGCAAAACAGTATCTTCTCTGTTATATTCCGGTTGATCGAGTAGGGCAAGACGCTGACGCCACAATTCTAAAATTCCCGGCGTGATGCCAAAGTGACGCCCGTAGTAAAACTTTAATTGCGGATGGCGAAGTTTTGCTCGGTCTAACTCGTTGGTGATATCAAATTTATTGTGCCGCGCCGCAAATAACAACACTGGTAGCACGGAAAATTCAGTATAGCCTTGTTCTACACATCGGTCTATTCCTTCTTGAATGGTAGGCCCGGTTAGCTCTAAAAAACAAGGTATTACGGGACGTGAGGTATCTAAATCTTGATATGCAGCGACAAAATCTAAGAAAGTTTGCCTTCCCTCCTCATCTTTGGTGCCGTGTCCCACCATTAATAAAGGGCGTTGTAGCGGTAATGGTGGGAATTCGAGGGATTGAACGGGTGAATCGGACAGAGAAATCAGAGTAGTTGAATTTACTGTAGGCATGAATTTTAGTTCCTTTCCCGTGCGAGGCAGGAAATTTGAAGTGGATAATTAACCGGTAGGCATTCTGGCTTAGGAGGTAGTGTAACCTCGTTTACAGCTGCCGCACAGCCTCGGACTTCCACCGAAGTTTCCCTACCGTGTTACTTTTGAGACGTGCTCTGATATCTTAACCGATCTGGCTACTGGGGAAAATGCGGGGTGGTGGGATGCAATGGTATCTAAGACTAAAAAACTACGTTTGATATAAGTAGGATGGCATGGATAAACGCACATGGGTAGGGCAGGTTTTGAAAGCGAGTAAGACGGTTGTATATCAAGCACTTTCACTAAGACCACCCCTACAAATCTACCTTCGTTTTTTCACACTTACCTACTTAGAAATCTCCAGAAAAGTAGAGACGTTATATGCAACGTTTCTACAAGGGCTTCAGCTTACGCACCTTTAATTTTTAGAGAGTCCTATTTAAACAAAGCGAGAGATTCGGATTTTAAGATTCCTTTAGTAACTTCGATCTGCCTAAAACTCTTGTTAATAATTTCTTCGCAAGATAAATCAATTTGATTTACGCCGATTTCGATTAAATCTTGAATAGAAGCACCAACAACAATTTCTGAAATGCCCGCCCAAATACAAGCTGTAGCGCACATAGGGCAGGGTTCGCAACTGGTATATAAGGTGTAGCCTTCTAAAGATGTGGTTTGCAATTTTGCGGTTAATTGGCGAATGGCGTTCATTTCTGCATGAGCAGATGGGTCATTGTCTCGCCGTACCGTGTTATGTGCGGCGATCGCAATTTCACGATCTTTAACTATAACCGCCCCATAAGGCGCATCCCCCAATTTAGCTTGCGCGATCGCCATTCTCATCAAATCTTCTCGGTTCATTTTTTTCTCTTCTATTCGGTAGTCATATTTTGACCCGTCAGAGGTTACGACAACGTTCTTCAAACCAAGGTCAAGTTTTCGGTTTTATCAAAAATTTTCGGAATTAGGAACGATTCGGCAAACTTCTGAAGCGTCTACCTGACGAACCAGTTGTGCGATCGACTTTCCCGACACTGGTTCGAGCCAATTGGGGGCAATTTCCGCCAAAGGTACTAACACGAATGCTCGTTCTCTCATGCGCGGATGGGGTATCTGAAGGTGAGGCGAGTGTAAAACTACATCATCAAATAGTAATAAATCAAGGTCTAATGTTCGCGGCCCCCAACGTTCTTGACGAACTCGACCAAACTTAGCTTCAATTTCCAGTAAAGTCGCTAGTAATTGTTGGGGACTCATCTGCACTTGCAACAAGACACACCCGTTCAAATAATCAGGCTGTGGTGGGCCAACAGCTTTGGTGCGATACCAACTAGATCGAGCTAGCAATTCGATCCCAGGCGTTTGGTCTAACAGTTGTACGGCAGATTGCAGAATATCTAGAGAATCACCCAGGTTGCTGCCGAGAGCGATCGCGCTCTTGCCAGATAGTATCACTCCGATTTCCCTTTTGATTGCGAATTGTTACGAAAAACTGGACAAAAGAACTCATACCTTTATCGGTAAAAGCCTGCCACACTTATAATTTTGGCAGGGGGCAGGGGAATTTGAGGCGCAGGAGAAGAGATTGGTGACGCGGTGAAAGTGAATAGGGAGCGAACTTAATACTTAAGTTAATTCTTCAGTTATTCCTAAGAAAGATGCAACTGAAGGGGGATCGATCGTTAACTATGATTAAGCGATCTCCTTGGCAATTGACACAGTTGTTATTTTGAGTGAAAAATGTTCCCGAAATAGCAAAAGCTGTTTTGCCTAGTTGCTAAGGTTCTGCTGCCAGCAGGGTCTGCTCCCAGTTAACATAACCAAGGTTGTGCTTTTCGAGATAACAACATGGAAACTAAAGACCCCCAAATACAACAAACAGAAACACCCAAAATAGAGGTCACTGTTCAAGAAACAGATGATGCTCCCTTAGCCAAGTTCCCTTCCGGAAATGAGTCCAGCGCTCAGTGGCAAGAATACTGGGATCAGTTTGTTTTATACCTATCAAAGCTGCCTGATTACCTGGGTGATTTTTTTGGCGAATACCAAAAACCCCTGATCACCGTTGGATTGATCGTAGCTGCCTTTGTCACCGTGAAAGTGACCCTAGCGGTATTGGATGCACTGAACGATTTGCCGCTGCTGTCGCCTTTCTTTGAGCTAGTTGGTATCGGTTACTCAGCTTGGTTTGTTTGGCGCTACTTGCTCAAGGCGTCAACTCGCCAAGAGTTAGGTCAAGAGGTGAAAGCCCTGAAAAACCAAGTTTTGGGAGGCAACTCTCATAAAATCTAACGACTCAAGCAAGTTCCTCGATCGGCATTTGTGAAAGTTGTAAATGCGTGAGCAAACAAAAACGTCCGGGACACCTCGGACGTTTTTGTTTGTAAAATATTGTGTTAATGTAGGTTGCCAAGAGTTATAATGCAGCGATTCCCAGAAAATCCAGCCGCAGTTAAACCAAGGGAAGAATTGCTTTTTCAGCTTTCCCCAGAAGCTAATACGGAATTGGACGTGATTTACATCACTGAAAAAAGATGAGATTATCACAAGCGATCGCGCTCCCGTATCACTCAGCTTTGTAAGCTCATTGGTCATATTGAGGGAATGGGCCGATCGTAAGTCGCCTAATTAAGGTGAGGAGATATTTATGAAAACAATTTTAACAATTAAGTGGTTAATGGAAACCATCGCTCTACAATTTATTACCCTGAGCTTGGCTTCTTTAGCACTGATCTGGTTTGCTCGTTCCGGTTGGTAGATTCATGTTTTAACCGCTCTCCAGAGATGAAGGGGTGAGAGGTGGGATCGATGGGAGAAAGACTTTTTGGGTGCTTCAAATCGGTCGTCCAAAGCGAGAAAACCAGTCAGGTGAGTTCGGTTTTCCCTTGGTAGAATGACAGCTAAGTTAGGCGATCGCAAATCTAAAATTAATTTCAAACGCTATCCTTAGTAGCAACGCCCCATTACCAAACTCAAATGATTAAGAGATTCGCCGTAACTCTCTGCCTGTTGACCAGTACTATATGGGTTGCTACCGCTGTCCCAGCAGTATTCGCACAGCAAGCTACCCCCACAGTTACCCAAGAGCAGACTATCTTAAATCCTACTCTGACACTGCAAGATTTGCCTCGTGGTTTTCGAGAACTGCCGAAAAACATGGAAGAGTTGGTTAAACCCAGATTAGAAGCTTTTACGCAAAAGTTAACTCAAACAGGGATGAAACCTGGGAAATACTTTATTTTTGTCAATCCCCGAACCCGTCAAGTATTATTTGGGTTTACTGGAGTGTTTCCCACTCAACCAGAACAAGCAGATTTCGATGCTATCCTCAAACAGATGCAAGAACCGGAAGTTCAGCAAGAAATTATCAATCGATATCGGGATGCTTTCAAGCAAGAACGGATCGAAATTGTCGATTATAGTCCGCTTCCGGACTTAAATAATATTGCAGAAGCTTCCACTGGGATGAGCGTCTCGATTGCCATGCAAGGACAACCTTTGCGTTTGGATATCACCGCATTTCGACGCAGCAACATAGGCGCATTTGCCGCTATTATTAACTCTAATCGTCAAGTCAGCAGTCAAGCCGGCTCTCAAGAGCAAGTTTTAAAGTTAGATACGATCGCGCGTAAGTTAGATAGTCGCATTTTAGAAAGTTCTGGTACGGCAACTCCCGTGGTTGCACCTAATTTAGAAGTGACTCCCAACCAATCAGCCAATCCTCCAGCGAATCTCACACCAGCCGATGATGCGGGGAGCGATTCTACGGGAGTCGGTGATTCTTCAGTTAATTCTCCCGACAGTATGGAAATTAAATAATAGTAAAGTAGAGACATTTGATGAAATGTCTCTACTTTCGCGATGGGCAAATGTTTTGCTTAATACATCATTAAATTTTTTAAAGTTTTGAGGTAATAAATCTTATATTAGCAGGATAATTTAACAGAAATAAATATTTAGGGTGCAGAGTTTAGTTTTAAAATCGAAACAATCATAAAAAGCTGGAAAATTAATAATGACAGAGGCTACAAGCCAAGACAGACCTTTGTGGCTGCGAATCCCCCTATATCTACAAATTGCGATCGCTCTAGCTTTGGCAGTATTAACAGGCATTCTGCTAGGTGCGGGCAACCCCAACCCAGCTAATATTACACTGATTAAAAACCTTGCCATTCCCTGCGACTTAATACTGAAGATTTTGCGGGCGCTGGCTACACCATTAATTTTACTAGCTGTACTGCATACTTTTTTAACTGCCAGCATACCCGGTACGGCTGGGCGTCGCTTGTTTACTTTATTGATTGTAAATACTACCGTAGCAATTCTCATAGGCTTGCTAGTAGCAAACATTTTGCAGCCAGGAAAATGGGGGCAACTCGAGCTAGCATTAGGTACGAATCAAGTACCCAAACAACTAGACCCTTGGAGTTTGTTGCAAGATAGCATACCCGGTTCGGTTCTCCAGCCTCTAGTTGATAATAACGTTATTCAAATTATCATTATTGCTTTAAGTTTTGGCATTGCTCTGCGGGGTTTAAAAACCGAACAGATCGAGCGTAACCGCACAGAATATCTAGCTTTTGAACAAGTAATTACCATTTTGTTTGAAGCAGTAATCCGCATCGTCGAATGGGTAATCGTTCTGATACCTTTAGCAGTATTTGGGATCGTTGCTAAAACCGTGGCATTAGAAGGATTCAGCCCATTTAAATCATTAGGTGCATTTATCATTGCCGTTTTATTAGCTTTATTATTACAAGCTTGTTATTACTTATTGCGAGTACAATTCGGTTCTTGGGTAAATCCTGTAAAATTTTTAGTGGGCGGAGTTGATGCTTTTTTAACGGGATTTTCTACATCCTCTTCTACTGTTACGATGCCGATTACTTTTCGAGTTTTGCAAGAAAAGATTGGTTTGCGAGAATCCTCTGCTTCCTTAGGTGCATTAGTCGGCAGTAATTTCAACAATGACGGTACGGCACTTTACGAAGCAATGGCAGCTTTGTTTGTTGCTCAAATAGTCGGCCAAAATCTTTCTCTACCGCAACAATTTTTAATCGTAATAACTTCTATTTTTGCATCTGTGGGTGCAGCGGGTATCCCAAATGCAGGATTAGTAACGATGACGTTAGTGTTCAGTTCTGTTGGTTTGCCAACAGAATATATTGCTTTGTTAATAACTGTTGATTGGTTTCTCGATCGTTGTCGCACTGCCATTAACATTATGGGAGATATGACAGTTAGTTCTATATTAGACGGCAAACAAAAAAAGCAAGAAGAAGCAGACATTGCCGAATTAAAGATCGCGATCGAGCAAGCGGATTCAACGTCAATTGAAACAGGAGAATAGTAGTTCGGCAGCTAAAATTGTAAAACAGAGTAATTCTAAATATCGAGCGATTTCTATCAATTTATTAAGGATAAATTGGCAATCATTCAATCGATTATATAGGTATTTAAGAAATCGGAGTTTCGAGTCAAAGACGAGCTAAATTAATTAGACTATTAGTGGGCGATCGCAAAAATATCGGCTGTGTACTACAGAGAATTTTATGCTTACATCTATACGCTCTGCGGGAAGGCAAGATTCTATCGTCTTTGAGAACAAGTTCGATCGCAATCCAAACACTAAGCGAAATTTTTCAGAGCTAAAATAGAGTTAGCCGAATTAGGCCAGATGAAAAATGGCACAAACATTAACTTTTTTAGTAATTTTGTTTTCTTTAATAATTTCTGGGTTAAAATTAGACCGGGAATACCAGCGGGGAGTAATATTTAGGCTGGGTAGAACCAAAGGCTTAATGGGGCCTGGAATGTATTGGGTTATTCCCCTGATAGACCAAAAAACTCAAGTTGATATTCGCACTAAAACTGTCAATATCGAACCCCAAGAAACGGTGACCGCTGATAGCGTGACGATTCGAGTTAATGCCGTACTTTATTATCGCATTCTCGATCCGCTAAAAGCTATTGTGAAGGTCGAGAATTACGAAATGGCGGTTTATCAAACAGCATTAACTACTTTACGCAATGTGGTCGGTCAAAATATGCTGGATGATGTTTTACAAAATCGCGATAAAATTAACACGAAAGTGCAAGAAATCGTCGATGAAATCACGGAACCTTGGGGAATCGTGATCGAACGGGTGGAAATGAAAGATGTAGAAATTCCCCCGAATATGCAACGGGCGATGGCAAAAGAAGCTGAAGCACTGCGGGAAAAACGCGCCCGTTTAATTAAAGCCGCAGCAGAACAGGAAGCTTCTATTAAGTTAGCAGAAGCATCCCGAAATATTTCAGCTAATCCGGCGGCTTTGGAGTTGCGAAGACTGCAAATGTTAACGGAAATCGGGGCAGAAAATAATACGACGACGATCATTATGATGCCGTCGGATATTATCCAAGCTGCTAAGAATTTGCCGAATATTTTGGCAAATCAAAATCAAGCAGAACAGCCGAATGGAAGTTTAACAGAAGCACGTCCTTTTCAACCAGAGGTATTGTTTAATACGTCGCGAGTTGAGAAAGAAAACTTGTTAGAAGAGTCATGAGTTGCCAGACATAATTTTTTATGTCATGGTAGCGAATGAATTGAGATACCCGACTTTTTCAAAAAGCCGGGTATCTGGTTAGCTACTCATCTTGATAGATGTAGAAGTTTTGGGGGAACGGAAATTAATTAAAGGCAGTCCTTTATTGTACATTTTTTTATCAAATTTAACCTTAATGATTTATGGATAAATATTACTACCAAATAGGCGGTAATTTACCTAGTGAAGCGTCGAGTTACGTCACGCGCCAAGCTGATGAAGAGTAGTTAAACAAAATAATAAGTTAAAAGTTTACAATCCCATCTATGCGGCTGTTTTCGATCGTGATTGGTTAGAACAAGAATTAGCAAAATTACGACTTTATGCCGATTTCGCGCCTATGTTCTATGGTAGAACCACGCATATTTTAATATTTCTTAAAAAGACTTAAAAGCTTATTTGCCAATTTTATGCTACAAGTTGTCTATGCTTCAGGGATAAACTCTTATGAAAAGCATAGATTCAGCATGGAAAAAACTTGAAGATGGTCGTAATATTCTAGCTCAAGCGAATAACAGTAATAATCCTATTCTACTTGGGACAGCACTCCAAACAATACATGGTTCACTTGAAGATGCTTGTCGGGTTTGGCTAGCTCACCCTAATATTGCTCAACAACATCAAATTGACGTACAAAACCGCAATCAGGCATCTTGGCAGGTTTTGCTAGATTTAATGCAAAGTTATTGTCATTGGAGTTCTCAAGATATTGAGTATGTGCGTAAAATGAACGGTTTGCGTAATAAAGTTGCTCATGGAGGTAGATTTGAAGGGACACGTCAAGATGTCGAACAATATGCTATTTATGTTGAAAATATTCTTAACAAAGAAGGACAGCCTTCCTCTAATGTTACAAATTCTATCAACCAGGGAGAGCTGTTTTCCCCTCAAATTGACAATGATGCTCCCAACCCAGGAATGCTATTTTCTCCCGACAGTATATATAATAATTTGAGAGCGCTAAATGGAAAAGTAGATCGTTTTAAATTTCGGATAAAAAAGAATAAGGACGGCATCAAAATTATATGTTGTAAGACCAGATTATTGGGAGCCATTTTTAGGGGATTGTTCCGTGCGACGGGTCAAATATTATTATTGATTTTATTAATGGTAATAATAAATGAAGTAGGAAAAATTTTGGGTTTATCGGTCGCTGCTGCGAATCGAGAATTAGTAGTTTTAATTATATTTGGAATTGGAATTATTTTTATTAGCTTGCTTACCTATATGTATATTAATAATTATATAATTAATATTTTAATAAGTACAGATAGGATTTATGTAGGCAAAAAATCATATCCAAGAACACCAAATACGATCTATCGTTATTTCAGTAAAAATGTCAGTATTAAGGACTCTTGGGAATTATATTTTATTAACTCAAAAGGAAAAGTTTATCTAGCTCGACATTTGTCTGGGCCAGAAACTGAGGATATAATGAGAATTTTATGTAATGCCGATTCAATGTATCTAGAACCGCAATCAGTTTTTGCGCTCAAGCGTAAAAAGGATTTAATTTTCTTCTCTAGCAAGAACACGAATTTATCCTTTGTGCTTAATTATAATGCAAGACTATGGGAAAGACTTGTTTGTTGTATGAAGCAGGGGGAAATTGAGTTAAGCCAGTCGGATTTTAGTATACTCTATAATATGCGTCTTGAAGCCTGGAATTAAATACGCGAAAATTGATAAAAATATTCAACCAAGCCAAGTACTTGGTTTGCTTAAAGCGCATCAACTTCGCTTGCTAATTCATATTAGGTTCAAGTTGATGTTGCCAGTTGGAACCCTAACTATAGCCATCCTATAGAAGTAATGAATCCCACCCTAGCCCTCCCCTTACCAAGGGGAGGATTGGGAGGGGTCTAGTTGTTCGCAATTCATTTAGGATCGCTATATTGACTTCAAGTTAGGTTATCGGTGAACTTAACGCACAGCCAATTTGGGAGGACGACCGCGCAGACCAGTCATCAGTTGCAGTGCGAAAATTTTAATTGGGGGAACTGTGCGGAGTATCCATAAACCTAATCGACGCGCTGCTACTACTGGTAACCAATTGTTAGAAAAAATGCGATCGAGAAAATCAGTAAATCCCAAAATGGCCAAATTTTCCCGTTTTCGCCAAGTTTCGTAACGTTTTAGCACCTGAATATCCCCGATATCTTCCCCTTTTTGGTGGGAAGTTTGGATAATTTCCGCTAACGCGCCTGCATCGCGGATACCCATGTTGATTCCTTGTCCGCCGACGGGGTGGCAGCAGTGGGCGGCATCGCCAATTAAGGCTAATCTGGGAAGCGTGTAGCGATCGCTCTGCATTAACTGCACTTGAAATACAAATCGCGATCCCTCCAACTCCAATTTACCCAAAAGTCCGCCCATCCTGCGTTCCAGTTTTTCGATAAATTCTTTTTCGTCTAATTGTCTTAACGCTTCTGCTTCTGCGTGAGGCGCAGTCCAAACTACCCGACAGCGATTTCCCGGTAGCGGTAAAATTCCCGTTGGGCCACTCGGCCAGAAACGCTCGAAAGCCGTGTTATTGTGGGATTTCTCCGGTTTAATCGTTGCTACCACGCAAGATTGCCAATATTGCCAACCGCGAGTGCGAATACCTGCGGACTCGCGAATGCGGGATTTTGCGCCATCAGCGCCAACTAGCAAGCGAGTGCGAATGGTGCGATGTTCGCCATTTTGATTTAACTGTATTTCTACGCCAGAGTCGGAGTAATCGGCTTGGGTGACTTCGGCGGGACATAACCAAGATACGTTAGGACAAGTTTGCAATAATTCTTGTAAGCTGGTCAGCAAAACTTGGTGTTCCGCTACGTAACCTAGTGCATCAGTGCCTAAATCGGTGGGGTAAAATTGCACGATACCGGGATGATCCGCATCGGATAGACGAATGTGGCGATATGTGGTAACTTGAGGCAGAATTTTGTCCCAAACGCCAATATCTTGAAAAATGCGTTCTGAAAGTAGAGAAATATTATAAGCTTGTCCTTTCGCTGCCGCTACGGACTGGGGTTTCGCTTCCATCAGTACTATTTTCAGTCCGGAATTTTTTAAGGCGCAGGCGAGGGTGAGTCCGACGATACCGCCACCGACAATGGCGATGTCGTAGTCGTAATCTAGTTGAGGTGTTGAGGTGGTTTGAGTTTGCTGTTGCAGCACCATTTTTAACTGAAGTTGTGAAATAAGAATATATACTTGTTTTTATTTTGACGTTTGTGTGCGATCGGTTTCAAGCTAGTGCGATCGCCCCTTTGATTCTAGCAAAAGCACTGATAGGCTCATATTCTTGTTATACCAAGCCCCCATTGATTTTCTCTTAAGTGAGAATAATTAATAAGCAAGCCCTAATTCTCTGGGCGTCATAGTTTTAGATTTTAACCGCGATAAGCTGATTGCTAAAAATTTGACAATCTGGATATATAATTTATACTCTAGAGGAGGTACGGTAAAAATATTTTTCCCCTAGACCTTTGCCACCAAAATATGTTTAGTATCTGATTTTTCATTTCCATTACAAAACATAGCATTTCTTTTATACGCTCTAGTAACGAAAATAAAAACATGAGCAAAGCAAGTGATGGATACGATCGCTCCTTTTCCTATGCTAGTTGGAAATTAAATCAGGATAGCGAGGCCAATTATTACGATCGAACGCCACCCCCTAGCGAATCGCCACAAGTACCAAACTGGTTGATTTGGGCTACTGTTTCGATATGTATTCTGCCCTTCTGCTTGAATCTTTTAGGTGTAAATTTTGGCTTAGAAACTAAACCATTAGACCTAGAAGCTGCTGCTAAAATGAGTGCCGCTCAGTTAGC
>CAZJJR010000194.1:0-12767 GCA_964546365.1 uncultured bacterium
TTATCTAAATTCACCCCTTCAATTTTCTCCATTACCAAGCAGTGGATCGGGTTTTTATTGCCTTCTGCTTGATATTGAAAATAACCGTCTTTCTCGACTTTGGGGATTCCCGGATGTTTTAATCTACTGAGAACTCTCGCTTCTTGTTGAAATAATGAAATAATTTTACTATATTTATGTTTAGGATTTAAACGTTTTAAAACTTTTAGTGTACCGTTATCATCTACCTCAAAAACGTCACCGTAACCTCCTACCCCCAAGGGTTGAATTACCCGATAGCGCTGTTGGAAAACTAACTCCCATCCGCAATTGGTACAAAATAATTGATCGTTATTTTTTGGATCGGATGGATTTAAACATTTGGGATTTAGACAGTAACTCATGGTAGAAAAGGCAACCTATTATAAAAGTATAAAAAAGGGTTTCTTAAAGAAACCCAGTTGTTTTTATTTGAATTTTTCAATCAGATTTTGCAGGTTATCAATGGCATACCCCACTTCTAAGGGTGAGCTTTGTTGCAGTTTAGTTGATATTTGCTGCAACTGTTCTTGGAAGCTAGTTTTGTTTCGCACTACTTGGCCTAAACTCTCCACTACTCGCTCAATAAAAGATTGGTTTTCACTTTCGGTTTTTTCCTCCTTTTCTGGTTCGATAATTAAGCAGTAATGTTTGAGTAATTCTAAATTTTCTGGTTTGCCAGTCCTAATAGATTGAAAGATTTCTTCCAGTATCTGCTCTACTAACAAGTTTTTCACATAGTCCATCACTACTGGCGGTAATGTGAAACCTGCTAGATTTTTTTCCAGCAACGATCGCCTCCCCAAAGACTCCAATGCTTCAAATAGTTTCAATTCAGATATTGGTATCCAAATATTCGGTTTTAAATCCGTGACAAAAATCGGATGACCTACAATTGCCAACCAATTCGCTATTTCCTTTTCCAAATCCGATAATCGCTGGAATTCTCGATCGATTAAGTCGCGCATATCTCGAACAACCCAGGTAGCTCGCTGTTTGAGGAACTGCACAACGCTACCACCAAATAGCTCTTGAATGGTGGTAGAAACAATTTTTAGTGCTAAGGGATTACCTCGATAAACGTTAATCAAATTTCCCCATTTCGCCTCGTCTGTTAACCGTTTCGATTTTAAAATTTCGGCAGCTTCTTCATTATTTAATCCGGCCATTTCCCAGGAACGAACGGGGAAAGTTTCTCCTTCGTCCAAAGCAATTTCTCGCGGTTTTTCTGTACTGGTGAAAATCAGACAACTTTGGTGCGGTTCTTCTCCCACTCGCCGCAGTAATTCCCCATATTTTTTATATTTCTCGTCCAAATAGTGTCCGGCAAAATCACCCGGACGGAGAATGGTTTCAAAATTATCCAAAATTACTAAACAACGAGAAGTTTTGAATTGTTCTAGCAACAGAGAAATTAACTCATCCAAATTCTCTGGTAAATAACTTTTCCGTTGGGGATGAAAAAATTGCAGTAAGTCGATGATAAAATTTCTGGGTGGTATTGGGTGACGTAACGATCGCCAAATTACAAAATCGAATTCATTTTGTATTTGCTGCGCTAACTTCACCGATAAAGCGGTTTTGCCAATTCCGATCGTACCCAGCAGCGCTACCAGTCGGCAACGTTCCTCTACAATCCAGTGGGATAGTTGCGTTAAATCTTTTTCGCGACCGTAGAAAATAGAAACATCCGGTGCTTCACTCCAATCGTGGCGCGGTTGTGCGATCGCAGTTTCTCCATCCACAGGTTCCGGTAAGGTTGCGAAAATTTGCTGTTTCTGGTCTTTTTGGTAAATAGATACCAGCATCTGCTGTAATTTAGCTAATTTTCCCGGCCCTGCCCCACCTATGCGGAATTTTTTGTAAACTTCACCCAGTCTTTTGCGGACAGCTTCTGGTCTAATGTCCAGTTTAGTTGCGATCGCCAAAATCGATTCGCCCTCCAAAGCCAAAGATAACGCCTCTAGTTCCGTGTCGGACACGCCTTGTTCGCTTGCTACAGCTTTCAAAAAATCTAAGGGAATCACAGTCGTACACTCACTCTAGCCGATTGTATTTATTATATTCTTATAAGTGAGTTAACAGTTGACTTTTAAATAATTTCTCACTTTCTCTCGTTCGGTTTCAGTATCTTCTCGTTGCAAACCTATAGCTAGGCTTTATCGCAGCTTCACCACATCTCAATTCAATTCAATATCTATATCTATCTAGCGCAACAAAACTTTGCACTAAAGTCTTGACAGAAATTTAGTCCGCATTTACTCTGATACTTAAGTGAGATTTTACCAACCCATCTTTCCCCAAGGTGCAGGTTAAGTATTTTCTGGAGGCAGGTCATGGTTCGGATTCGAGAAGTTGTTCAACAAGCTTTACAAACAGGTTACCTAACCCTAGAAGAAGAAGCGCAACTCAGGCAGCTATTAGCTTCTAAATACGACTTGGAAGATTTAAACGCTTTTATGAAGTTGCAGCAAGCAGCTGTGGGCGGTTACGTGAGACAAGCTTCACGAGAATTATTCTACTCTCAGTCTTTGTCCCAATAATTTTCTAGCGTTTCTTAAATTTATGAAAAGCTTAACGATTCCCACAAAAGTTGAGGTATTTCCAGAACATCTAACAGGTACGGTAGACAAAACTATTTCTCCTCAAAAGCCCGGACGAGTCAGGTGTTTAGGTAGTTTTTGGCCTGCTCGATTATACCACTCTGATTGCCAAGCAACTATTCAACCAGAAGAATCGGTAAATATTGTAGCGATTCAAGGAATTACTCTACTTGTCGTTCCCCTAAATTATCCTTAAAATTTTTATCTAAAAAAGTAGTTTGATTCAGTGACAATAAAATGCGCTTTTTATTACTGACATATTTTTCTAGGGCGCTAATCTAAATTAACGCCCTAGAAAACCTAACTACTCGGCTTAAACCGGAGGTATATTCACAAAATTACCACTAATGTCTCCTGGCGAAACATTCAAAGCATAACCGAAGATTTGCCCTGTATTGGCAATTCTTATTTGCGTACCAGTAGCGATTCCATCTCCATTAGGATCGATGTCTACTCCAGCAATAAAGAATACTTCAAGTCTCGCCTGTTCGGGATTTCGATCGATTCCATATTTAGTTAAGAGTTCTTGAATTGATTGAGTAAAAGTTTCTAAGATAAAATTTGCTTCTGTTAAATTACCAGTTAAAGCAATGCGATCGCTAGACTTATCAAAATCTACGATCAAATCTGGGCGCAATTGTTCTAGTGAAGCAGCGTCAGTTCTGATTACAAATAAATCTCTACCTTCATTTCCAACTAGCGCATCACCTCCCATATCCCCAATCAGAGTATCATTTCCCTCACCACCAATTAACAAATCTTCATCTTTACCACCACGAATAAAATCATTCCCATTACCACCAAATATTAAATCTTGACCTATATTACCGTTTAAATAGTCATCTCCATTGTCCCCTTTCAAAACATCCCTATCTTTACCACCAAACAAGGTATCATTGCCGCCTCCACCACCTACGGTGTCTTGACCCATGTTCGTAAAAATAATTTCTGCATCATCAGAACCGACAATGCTATCGTTTCCGCCTAAAGCAATTAATCCACCTGGATGAGGAATGAGAAAGCCAGGGGGAAGAGTTAAATTATTGTCTGCATCATCTAAAAAATAATACAATCCATCAGGACTTGGGCCGATCGCCATATCTTTTTCCTCAGCTTATTTTATTAATTAAATACTACTATTTATTATAAGTGATATTTGAGGTTTTAAATGAAGTTTAAATGAAGATATCGGGTTAAGTTAAGGATGTTCATAAAATTGATTTAATTGCTGATTAATCAACTAAATCATTTCAGATAAATTAGAAAAAATTAGACTCGAAAGCACCAATATCTATTCTATTATGTAAAACGCGATCGAACCCCACACCCCTTTGGTCGTAAAGTAAATTTGGACTGTTAAAATTAGGATCTCCAGCATTAATTGCGGGACTGCTAACCAGTAACGCCATTGTGCGAGTAAGTCCGCCGTTATCTTTGAGGGAATCGAGTTTGGCAGATTGATTCAGTATATTTCCCGTAAGATTGCCAATAATATTAACTCCATCTTTATTCCCAATTAAATTATAACCTTTTGATTCGAGAGTACCATCAAAGTCAGGACTACTACCAGAATCGGTATTATTATCAGCAATAATAGTATGGCTGGCAATCACTGTACCCGCATTATAAATACCACCGCCTGAGTTATCACTATAGTTTTTGGCAATAGTACTGTTGTTGAGAGTTATTGTACCGTTGTTGGCAATACCGCCACCGCCGCCAATAAAAGGAAAAGCCGAGTTATTACTAATAGTGCTATTAATTATGGTTAAATTACCGCTATTAGAAATTGCGCCACCGCCAGTAAAGCTATCCGAAATGTTATTGGCAAAGCTACTATTAATTATTTCCAAAATACTGTCAGAACTGTTGTGTATTGCACCACCTCTAGCCGTTGATGTATTTTGGAAAAAAATACTATCACTAGCAGTTACCTTGCTGCCTTGAATATGAATTCCTCCTGCTCTATTATTACTTCCTTTGCCGTTAACAATAATCAAATTTTTAAAAATTGCTTCTGTATTATAAACATTGAAAATTTGGTATTGATTATTCCCGTCAATGGTGACTTTGTTGACACCACCGTTAATCTCTAATAAATCGTCAATTTGCCGTAAATTACCAGTTAAAGTAATTTTTGGTGAGGTTTGTGGTAAGTTGAAGGTAATAGTATCTTTTATTGACCAATTTATAATAGAGTTTGCTATTGCTTGACGCAAAGTACCTTCAACAAACGCATAGTTACTCAAACTAGCATCATCTTTAGTACTGCTAACAACTGTACCGCCTGTACTGCCACCTTTAATTGTAAATATCGCATTCTTTTGAGTAGTATTAATATTGTAATTAATAGTATTTGCAATATTCAGTTTTAATATTTCATCTGCTTCCGCATGATCGTCCTTATTAGCAGAAAAAACAATATCAGCAGAAGATTTTCCATCAGGAATTGTCACTGTTATTCGAGCGGGACTCTCTATCGTTACGCTACCCCCAGACAAAGTATAATCAACAGGGAAAGCGCCGCCAGCAAAGCTAGTAATTGTACTGCTAGAATCGACAGTTAAACTTATTGGCAAATCCCCAAAACTACCATCACGACTGATAGTGAATTTGCTACTATTTCCTTCTCGGATAAAATTGCTATTAAGTGGAGTAATGCTGACAGTATAAGGATTGACGGTAATAGGTATTTTGCTGGTGACAATTTGAGAACCACCAACACCTGTATTTCCTAAATCATTTGTAATAATTACGATTTCATCATCGCCTTTAAAGCTATTTTTTGGACTAAAAGTTAGTCCATCTAAAGCTTTATTAATATCGAAAATAGTACTAGTAATAGTAATGCTAGCAGAGTTATTTGCAGTTCCACCAATAAAGGTTAAACCCGTGGTTTCTTTTAAAAATAAATCGCCACTATTGGCGCTAAGAGTAACTTGGATTGAATTGTTACCTGCATCGCTGTCACTAATAATGATTTGATTATTATTGGCGCTATTGAAAATGATGGGAGTGTTGGAAGTTGTGACTTGCTTACCAGGTACTTGATTGACGGGGATATTGTTGGCATTACCAACATTGATGGGAATGCTACTACTCGTGATTTTAGCACCGCCACTGCCGCTATTTCCAAGGTCATTAGTGGTAAGAGAAATATTGGTGTTACCGATAAAATTACTGGTAGGAGTAAAAGTGAGCCCGTTAATGGCGGTATTGATATTGGAAATAGTACCAAAAAAGGTTATTTTACTGGAGTTATTCAGCGTTCCGTCGCTAAATGTCAACCCATTTGTTCCGCTTAAAGATAAGGTTCCATTATTGGTAGAAAGGGTAACTTGAATGGGATTATTACTTGCATCGCTATCGGAAATGGAAATTAGATTGTTGTTGCTTGTATTGAAAATAAACGGTGTGTTTTGTAAAATAGCTTGCCGATTTGGTACGATATTTACAGGTGCTTGGTTTATTCTAACTACGTTAATATTGATAGTATCGCGATCGCTTAAATTTCCACCACCCGTATTACCCAAATCATCGGTAATAATTGAAACAGAAGTATTACCATTAAAATCTGAATCTGGTGTAAAAATTAAATTGTTCAAAGCTGCGTTAACATTACCAATTTTACCACTGAAACTCATGTAGCGATCGCCGTTATTACTGCTATTAAAAACTAATCCATTAGTAGTATTTAAATTAAGCTTACCGTTATTAGTTGTGAGGGTAACTTGAACTGGGCTATCACCTGCATCGATATCTGCGATCGAGATAGCTTTATCGCCGTTAAAAATTAGCGGTTCGTTCTCATTTATAATCTGATTTCCAGGTACGGTATTTACTGGAGCGTCATTAACTGGATTTACCGTAACGGGAATTGTACTACTAATTTTATTGGCTGCTAATCCCACTAAGCTATCAATTTCAGCAAGTACCAAAATAGAAGTATTCCCATTAAAATTTCGATCGGGTGTGAAGGTAAATTTGTTAATAGCACTATTGATACTGCTAACATTGCCAGTAAAAGTTATGTAAGCACTACCGTTATTACCGTTATTGAAGGTTAAGCCATCTGTACTGTTTAAAGTTAGCTTACCATTTTTGGTGGTCAGGGTAACTTTTATAGGAGAATTGAATAAATTAATGTCTTGTTCCGATATAGTATTTGGATTATTGAAAACTAAGTCGGTATCTTCATTTGTATTTAGGTTAGTAGGTAGTTTAACCAACTCATTGAGAGCAAGTGAGTTAATATTTATGGGATCGCGATCGGTGGGATCTTCAACATTACCAATATAACTTATATTATTGGCAACCCCAGAGAAAGATGTTGTTTCAGCTATAAAAATACTTTCGTTAATACTACTGCTAGGATTATTCAGTAAGACCACTAAATACTCACCTGTAAATTTATCTTTAATAATTGTATTATTAGTATCAATATCAATTCCCTGCTGTATATCTAAATCTGTATAACTGAGTCCGCCTGTAAGTAAAATTAAATCTCTACCTTTCTCAAAGTCAGTAATAACATCAGCGTCTTTTCGATTTAGGCCACCTGTTGTTCTGGTAATAGCGTTATTGGTACGACCGATTACAAATATATCATTTCCATCCTTTCCTGTTAATGTATCTGCGCCCCAATCACCATATATGGTATCATTTCCAACATCACCGAATATCAGATCGGAATTTTTACCTCCTCGCAACAAGTCATTTCCCGAACTGCCATAAATGGTATCATTACCTTCGTTTCCATTAATAATATTATTTCCTGCACCAACAAATATTAAATCATTACCTTTATCACCAAAAATGGTGCTGTCACCTTTATCGTCGTAAAGAATATCGTTACCCGTTCCACCCCGTAACAGGTCGTTTCCCGATCCCCCGTAGATGGTATCATCACCCTTATTCCCGTTGACAATGTTATTGCCTGAACTAGCCAGTATGCGATCGTTACCTTCCCATCCAAATATCGTATCATCTCCTGCTAGCCCCAGCAGAGTATCGGCAGAAGCAGTACCACTAATTAACATTGTAGCTACCCTGATATTAGTTAGATCTAATTGAGCTAATGTCCCAATTACTTTTATATTTTAAATTGTCAGGATAAACCGATCGAAAACTTTATTCAAAATTTACTAAAGCTTTAAAAAAATATTTTCAATTAAATTAATTCTATTAATTTAAGTTACTATTATCGAAAACATATCAAGAGCGGAAACTAGATCTGCAAGCGAAACATGATGGAAGCCTTTTTACCAAACACATCGCTAAGTGCAGCCAAAAGTTCAGCTTCCTTTAGGTGAAGGCGTTGGACTTTAAGTTCGGGAACGTTCCGCAGTTCTATAGAGATATTGCAATAGCTATCGCTATCCTCAACAGAAAATAAGCCCGCATTCTCCTTCAAAAATTCTGCCGTAGAACCGTGACAGCGGGAAAGAAATAGTTTCCATTGAAGGGCATATTTCTTGCGAATATCGGGGTTGCCTACAGCAGGTAATGCTTTCGCTTTTGGTTGGATGGCAACAATTCTTTGCGGGGGCTGTGACGGCTGTGGCGGCAAAGAAGTAAACTTCTGTTTTTCTAAAGACTTTCGCTTGGACATAGCTTCTAAAGCCGCCAGACGGTTTTGGTGCTTGAGTTTACCTTCCAAGTACAATTCCCAAGCAATCTTAGTAGGAATAGTATGAGTCGGTTCCACCAACTTTACTATTCTCCGCCAATCGCCCAAACTAAAATCATCAATAATTTGGATAAACTGCCGAAAAATAGCTTTATAAATTTTTTCGGGCGTACTGATGGAAGGTTGAGTCTTCACAAAATGATAAACCTGTTTAATAATAGATGGCGTAGAAGTTAAGTTGACTTCTACTAACTCGGTTTTCCTACCTACAGTAAGCCGAACTCTGACTCGCTGATGATTTCTTCCTTCTCGTTCTTTAGTAGAAAAGGGGACATCACTACCGCAGCCCGGACAAGTAGCCCGATAGTGTCTGATGATATATCCATCTTTATCTATTTCGGCTTCTATAACTTTTAATTCTCTGGTCAACGGTCTAAATATATGAGTGCAGAATTCGCACTTTTTTAAACCGATATGACTGGTTGGGGGTGGTGTAGCTTGCAGAGTCCATTGAAAGTTATCATCAGGTAAACCGTGTTTGTGCCAGTTATCAGTTACGTCGATAATAATCGCGGTTGATTTATTTTCGCTAATTCTCAATCCCCGTCCCACCATTTGCAACCAAAGAGTTAAACTTTCCGTCGGTCTTAAGCAATAGATACATTCGACACTTTCACAGTCATAACCTTCAGTTAATATCTCATAATTAGTAATGATTTGGGTTTCACCGCTTTCAAAGCGTTTCAAAATCTCAAAACGGGTTTTGATGGGGGTGTCTCCATCTAAATGCTCGGCTTGTATGTCTGATGTTCTAAATGCTTTGGCAATATCTTTGCTGTGTTGAACGGATGCGGCATAAATTATAGTACGTTTATTAGCAGCATATTTGAGGTAGTTTTGAACGATTTCATCAACTCCTACCTGGGTAGTTACGGCTAAGGCTAAATCTCTGGAATTAAAATCGCGATCGTTTTTGGCTACTCCGTAGGTAGAAATCGTTTTATCTGTAGCAAATAAACGAAATTTACTCAAATAACCTGCGGCGATTAACTTTTCGGTTGAAATTCCCAGGATCAGTCGATCGAATAAGTTTTCAAATCCCTGTCCGTCAATGCGTTTAGGGGTGGCGGTGACTCCTAAAATCAGCGATTCTTGGTAATGTTCGATTAACTGACGATATGATGAGGCGGTGACGTGGTGCGCTTCGTCAAAAACCACCAGTCCGATGTTAGTTGGTAATTCTTTGCGTCTAATTAAAGTTTGGATCGAGGCGACTTGAATTTGGCAACTGGGGTCGGCTTTCATACCAGCTTTAATGATACCTACGGGAGAGCCGACTGCTTTTTCTAATTTAGAAGCGGCTTGGGTAATCAATTCGATTCTGTGGGCAATTACTAGCACGTTTTGAGATTTTTTGAAAAATTCTCGACAAATATAAGCAAAACAAATTGTTTTACCCGCGCCACAAGGTAACTGCGCCAAAACGTATTTAGAATCTCGCGACCAAGCATCGAATATATCTTGAATCCATTCAATTTGATATTCTCGGAGTTTGGTTGAAGGTATGGTAGTGAGCATGAAGTTATAAATACAAAATCCAGTGCGATCGCTTTTTAAAAGATAGTTCAATTTCGACCTGACTTGCGCCCACTGGTCGGCCAAACAAAAAAACTACTCATTCACCCCTGATAAGAAGCACCACAAAAAGGACAAAAGCGAAACCTTAAAGACTCAATCGGCTCATTACACCCAGAACAGCGATCGCGCAGTGGTGTCCCACAAGCAAAACAAAACTTAGACCGTACATCAGTCCACATCGGGTCAGGCGTCGTACCGGGCTGCCAACACTGCGGACAAAACTTCAGCGACTGACTCACCATCACGGGCAACCCCTTAGCAGCCCCCTGCAAATATTCTACCGGAATCCCCAACGCCAACGCCAAAGAATGCAAACTCTTCTGATTCAACCGCTTAGTCACCCCACGTTCCACCTTACCCAAACTCTGGGGATGAATACCAGCCCTCTTCGCCACCTCATCCTGGCTTAACCGCCTCCCCTCCCGCATCCGCCGCACGTAATCCCCCAATTTCTCATCCGTCCCCGGCAAATCCTCATTAAAAGTATTACTCATTTGCTAGTATTTACGCTGCCATTACTCCTTGATATCATACTACTAACAAATCACCATTAACCCAATTAAATTTCATGCTATCTCCCCCACTAGCCACCGTAGCCACCGAATTCCTCAGCCGTCCAGAACTATCACCCAACACAGTCCAATCTTACGAACTAACGCTCATCCCTTTGCTTGCCCAATACGGAAAAACACCGATCAATCAACTCACTCGCCAACAACTCAAACAGTATCTCGATAGCTTAGACAAAATCAAATACGCCACCCACAACCGCCACCAAGCTACCCTCAACGCTCTCCTCAACTTCGCTACCAAAGAAGGTTACTGCCAAACTAACCCTCTACAAGGAATTTCCAGACGCAAACCAGCCAAACAAAAAGGCGAACACCTCGAAGACGACCCCATCCGCTACCTCACCCCTCAACAGCTACAAACCCTCTACCAAGCAGTAAAAGACAATCCCCGTTTAAACGCGATCGTCCACCTCCTACACCGCTCAGGAGCCAGAATCCAAGAAATCCTCAACCTAGACCTCAACCAACTCGACAGCCAAAACCGGAAATTCAAAGTCATCGGTAAAGGCAACAAAACCCGTTGGTGTTTTTATAGTCCAGACGCTGCTCAAGCACTGCAAAAATATATCCGTTTTTATCGAGCCAAAGACCATGAAGCTTTATTCACGGCTTGCCATCCCCTCACCAAAAAAGTTACCCGTCTCAGTTACGACACCGTACACAACGATTGGCAGAACGCCATCGCTCAATCCCCAGAACTAATTGGAATTCGTTTACACGACCTCCGCCATACATTCGCCACCGAAAGAGTAGGATTAATGGGCATCGAAGAACTCCGCGCCCTCATGGGACACGCTTCTATCCAAACCACATTACGCTACCAAAAAGTCACATCAGCTAGAGCAGAAGAAGTAGCACAAATAGCCTTGTTAAAGCTAACTCAGGCAGAAAAATAAATATAGTAAAAAAGCTATAAATTTAATTAAAAGCCAAAGAATTGGTAATTCTCTGGATTAGATGAGTGAGAGTTCGTTGGCCCACTGCTGCCCGATCGCTGCTCAGCACAGCCATTCAGCTTCAATGTGCAACAAGTGAGAGTTATCCAAAGCTGGGAACTTAATCTAACTTGGAGGAATATTTAAAGCTTGTAGCCAACAAATGATACTAAATCCGCTTTGATTACCCCGTTTTTAATTAAGGGAACCGCAAAGAGCGCAAAGAAGAGGAAGAAGATCGAGGGGGTAGTTAACCCGGATTTAGTATGACTGGCACACAAAAAAACTCTCTGCCTAAATAGAAAAATTTGATTTTTAACTCTAAAGGCTCAGTTAATACTAAAAGACGTCCTTTGAGGGTTTATTAGTCAAAAAGCAATGGTTACATAAGGGTTTGAGTGAAGGATTAAAATACTCAATCCTCCACTCAAAACTATTTACTTAAACCGCACTAACCAAAAGTGAAATTAGCACTGCTAATACTGCTAGCTTGCACTCCATTTAGCGCTGCCAATAGTTCATCGCCATTCTTGAGACTAATCAAAGTATTATTAGCGTTAACTCCAATCCCCTGATTAATCACCAAATCCTCAAACGACAATCCACCAGTTAGTCCCAGCACATCCACACTGGTATCGAAGCGGAATATCAGATCGTCACCAGCCTTGGGACTTAGTATAAAAGTATCCAAACCGCTGCCGCCGTACAGAGAATCGCGACCTTCTCCACCATTGATAATATCGTCACCACCTTCTGCGTAAATTACATCATCGCCTTCCCCACCATCTAACCATTGGACTTTGGACAAAGAAGAGAACTGCTTCGCGATTAAAGGACGCGAAATCAATTAGAGTTTTGCGAGTTTAAATGTCAATAGGAATGCTAATAATTTTATCAAATAATCAATCTGGTTTATTGGGTATAGTTTCAATCTCACCGTCATAATATAAGTCAAGCAAACTGTTAGTTAAAGAATTAATCGTCCGTTCAAGTTCATCAATTTGGGTACGTCTAACCACCTGGACTACTGCGGTAATATGCTCCTCACTACCAGCCCGTCCCAAATGTTTATATTTACTCTTCTTTTGGCGATTTGTTACCTGCTCAAAAATCGGCTCTGTCGCCTGTAATTTATAGTACCAATAAATTTTCTGGCGTTGTCTTACCTGATAACGAGCTACATAGCACCCCTTGGGAGCTACTTCACCCTCATCAAAAATCTGTTGAATTTTCACTTTTAAAGCAGCAATAGTAGCAGTGAGACGTTCTGCTCTTTTAGCTAAATCGGGAGCTAATTTTGGCTTATGACGATTCATGCTTTGACAGATAACCAAGAAAACTTCTAATTAAATGTTAAAATACTTCGCGACTA
>CAZJJR010000195.1:0-271 GCA_964546365.1 uncultured bacterium
ACAAAATTATGCTTACTTAATCAGCTTCACATTGACAACAACAGCGCTTTCAGTCTGGATTTTTAATATTACGAAAGAAAGTTTACCTGGAGTGTGGGTAGTGGAATGCGATCGGCATATAGTTGCTGTCGCCAGATTAGATCGTCGTCCTCAATATTCACAAATAACCAGTTTGTATGTCACACCGAGATATCGCCAGCGTGGATTGGGATCTTGTTTGCTACAAAAGCTGATTCAGGGAGCAAACGAACCAGTGGTTCTATTTGGTTTA
>CAZJJR010000195.1:345-5871 GCA_964546365.1 uncultured bacterium
AACGTTCCTCCGCAGTTAAGATTTTTAATACACGATCGCTTTACTTTCCTCACTCTTTTTCTTCCCGATCCTGCTGTTTCGCTACCGCCAGTCGCCGCTAATAAAGTTAATCGGCTGGCTAATTCGCTAAATGGAAGTTACGTAATACGACAAGTTCAATTCAGAGAAGTTAATAAAATCCAAAAAATGATATTTAATTCGGCCAACTTAGATATTTTATTACCATTTGGACTAAGCTTAAAAACTATCTATTCCTTGGTAGCTTTAGTAACCAAATTATTTATTTTGATGTTAATTATAGGGTGGGTAGGTTTGCTAATCATCGTAATTCTACCTTCTTCTGGTAGTGGAATAGCTTCGGAAATGAAAAAGTATGACGATTATCGCTGGATTACCGAAAGTGTTTTTACGGTAGCAATTTATTATGCTGGAGGATTGTTCGTACTGATGGTAATAGCAGTTATATCTGGATTTGCAGTTTCCAGACAGCATAGTAACTTCTGGATTGCCGAACGAAATAGTAAAATAGTTGGATATGCTCGGTTATCTAGCTGCGATCGATATTCTATACTTCATTATTTGCATATTGACAACGAACATTTAACTCAAAGTTTAGACAACCAATTAATCGATCGCTTGTCTCAAACAGTAAGAAAGCCTATCTATTTAGCTTGTTCTGCTGAATTTGCACAGCGGTACAGACGTTTGGGTTTTATACCTGTTTCGACAAGAAACCTACCTCAAAAGCTGCGGTTCGGAGGTATTCTAAATCAACAATTTGGTGGTAGTAATTTAGTTTTACGTTAATCATTTAATTTTTTAATTAGAGATTACTTATGCAGCCAAAGGAAACGCAGCCGCCAACATCCAACCGAAGAAAATAGCGCTACCAATCGCATAACTCCAACCTCCTTTCATTCGAGCAGCCGCCAAGTGTAGAATCGCCATTACAGGTGGAAATATGGGCAGTAATAAATAGATAAAACGTAGTTGTGGTACAAGGAAAACTGTTAAAAATAAGCTGCCTACTAATATCGTAGTTTCTAAAAGCCACCAGGTTACTCGTTTGACAATACCCGCGCCTTGTTGGGATATTCCCGATGCGAGAAACCAGGGAAAGCAAGCTAATGATAACAAAGGAAATAACTTTAAGCGGGCGGGAATTAACCACCACTGAAGCCAAACTATTTGCGCCATTGCACCAAAGGCAACCCATAGGATTGCAAACAATCCTAACCCTAATCCTACTCCTCTAATTGTCGGACGTGGTAAACGCCAAATTATGCACAACCAAACTATTCCCGCTACGAAAAACCAAATACTTAATGCCCCACCTACCATCAAGCCACCTAAATTGCCAATGTGTCCTTGCTGGCTAATTGCAGAAACTACGCTAATTGCAGCAAATGGTGCTAAAAATAAGCCGATCCAGCTTCTAATTTTAACTAATTTTGTTTCTGGTACATCAGAAATAAAAGTTGGTGCAATTGCTGATAAAAATATCAACCATCCTAATAAATGTAAACTATACCAAATCATCCGACGATCGATATAATTACTGTTATTCTGTACGCTGAAGGTAGCATCTAACCATCTTCTGGCTGCTTGATGGCTCGCGTTGCTAAATAAAATCGTGATATGTTCTACATTCGGTATAATTACTAATTCTCTTCCTCTTCCTTGGACTAAATTGCTATTCTCTCCACCTGCCATTTTTAAAAGTCTTTGTGCATTGTTGATAAAACCGCCTTCCCAGCTACCTGCTTGCAGTTGAAGGTTGCGGGGTGTTGTGCGCGTGACATCGGCACCTGTGGGAGAAACTGCTATAGTAGCGGCAAAGCGATCGCGATTTTGAATCCCCGCCGACATCACCGCACCGCTACCCATCGAATGACCTAATAATGCTAAACGCCCAGAATCAACCTCTGGTTGTTCTAAAAGCACATTTGTTGCGATATCTAAGTCTTTTTGTAGTGAAAAACCTTTTAAAGGCGCAGGATTAGCACCATGTCCGCCAAAATCCCACAACATCACTGCATATCCGGCGTGGGCTAAAACATGGCCGTATCCTAACATCAATTGCTTGGAACCGGCAAACCCATGCGCTACTAATACACCAGGTACTTTTCGGGCATTTTTTGGTGCGATGTATAACATCGGTATGTTGTTACTGTGAAGCGATCGCACAATTAAGCCACTGTTTGCCGTCGCTACACCCCACCAGGAAAGGATTATGAGCAATAGCGCGATCGCCAGTAAAACCAAGGGCTGTTTTTTGGTAATTTTTTTCATACTAAGTTTCCTAAAAACTAACAACCATTTTGCCCAAAATTGTGATAACCATTTAAGGATATAACTCCATCAATTTATCAAGAATAATTCTCAAGCTAGATGCCATAATTCATTTTGACTTCTGTGCGACTGGTGAGTGAATATTCTGAATTCTGTATTCTGCTTTCTTCTGTTATGATTCCATCACCTGAAACTCTTTGGCAAGATTTGCAATTAATTCGAGAAACTGCCCCTCTCATTCATAACATTACTAATTATGTGGTAATGAATAATACTGCTAATGCTTTGTTAGCTTTAGGTGCTTCTCCCGTGATGGCGCACGCTTTAGAAGAAGTAGAAGATATGGTGAAATTGGCAGGCGCATTAGTGATTAATATAGGTACTTTAAGCAAAAATTGGATAGAAGCAATGCAGAAAGCAATGTGGTCTGCCAAACAACTCAATAAACCGATCGTATTCGATCCGGTAGGTGCGGGGGCAACTCCTTATCGAACATTAAAAGTTGATAGCATTTTTTCTATAACTACGCCGAACGTAATTCGGGGTAATGCCAGTGAAATTAGCGCTATCTCTAATTTAATTTCTACTACTAAAGGTGTAGATAGTACCCAAACATCAGAAACAGCGATCGCTTCAGCTAAAACTTTAGCAGAAAAACATCAATGCACGGTAGTAATTAGCGGTGCTAAAGATTTTGTGATTAGCGATCGTCAAGTTTTTTGCATCGAAAACGGACACCCGATGATGGCAAGAGTAACGGGTATGGGTTGTACTGCTACTGCTTTGATCGGTGCTTTTTTAGCGGTTAATTCCGATTATGCGATCGCCTCTGCACACGCAATGGCAGTGATGGGGATTGCTGGGGAAATAGCGGCTGAAAAATCTGCTGGCCCGGGTAGTTTGCAAGTTAACTTTTTAGATACATTGTACAATTTAGCAATAAAAGATATAGAATCTAGATGGAAGTTAACATTATTAGATTAATTACTTATTTTATATTTATAACCTTTTACAATGTCATCAAAACATAACTTAAAAGCGTGACTAAGGTTACAATTGGTAGTAAATTCTATGTAGCTGAAAAATATCATCAGCATTATTTCCAGAATAAGCAACTCCATGAACGGTTGCAGTTAAGTAACGAAAATTAAAATTGTCTCAAGCAGCGGATTCATTCGTGGAGTTAATCCAAAATCTCGAATCCAAAATCTAAAATCGAATGAACCACCCTTACACAGAAAAACAATGGCAAAAAATCGATGCCATTGGTCATACTGTAGAACAAACTTTACAAAAACTAGGCATCGGTTTGACGATGGGGGGAGAACCGACTTTTGTTTCTCTTCACGATTTTGAATCTCCCCAATGGCAGGTGGAAGCGTTGGGAGAAGAAAAACGCCAAATTGCTGGTAAGTTGCTGAGAAGCCTAGACAAGCGGTTTGCCCATCCCGGTAGTCTCCTGCATTACGGGCTGGGGAAATGTTATGCCCGGGAAAGTTATCCCCGTTGGGCGTTTGGGTGTTATTGGCGCAGAGATGGTATACCCATTTGGCGCGATCGCGATCTCCTCGCAGTAGATCGCAAAGATTACAATTACACTCAAACAGATGGCGAAATTTTCATCCAAAAATTAGTTAAATATTTAGCAGTAAATACCGATCGCATTATCCCAGCTTATGAAGAAAAAACAGAAGAAGTAGTTGGCTATATTCTGCCCATATTACCCATAACGAGAAATAGCAAGTTATGCTGGAGTACCTGTCAATGGGAACTGCCAACCGAAAAATTATATTTATTACCAGGAAATGGGCCGATCGGATTGCGGTTGCCTTTAAATTTAATACCTCAAATCGACAACTTAGAAACCGAAGCAAACCCCGATTGGGATGCTAGAATTAACCATCATAATATTATCCCTCAGGAGTCTGTTGCGAATTCAATTCGTATAGCCATGAGTGTGGAAGTAAGACAGGGAAACCTCTACATTTTTCTACCTCCTCTTACTTACGTTACCAGTTATTTAAATTTAATCTCTACTATTGAAGAAACAGCAGCGAAATTAGGAACATCAGTAGTAATTGAAGGTTATCCTCTTCCTAGTAGCCCCCAAATCCAAGGCTTTCAAATTACTCCCGATCCTGGAGTAATAGAAGTAAACATTCACCCAGCAAGTAATTGGCAAGAATTAGTGCAAATCAACGATATTCTTGACGCAGCAGCTAGAGAATGTGGTTTGTGTACTCAGAAATACGCTAGAGATGGTCGTCCTATCGGTACTGGCGGCGGTGCCCACATTACAATTGGTGGCAAAACTACCCAAGAAAGTCCTCTTTTACGTCGCCCAGATTTGCTAGCAAGTTTAATCACTTATTGGCAACATCATCCCAGTTTATCTTATTTATTTTCCGGGTTATTCGTCGGCCCAACCAGTCAGTCACCCCGTGTTGATGAAGCGCGTCATGAAAGTTTATACGAATTAGAAATTGCTTTTTCTGAATTGCAACCGGGCAAAAAAATTACGCCGGAGTTGATTGATTCGTTATTAAGTAATTTGTTGATTGATGTCACTGGCAATACTCACCGTACCGCTTTTTGTATTGATAAATTATTTCCAGTAAAAAATCAGCGCAATCAGTTAGGATTGCTGGAATTTCGCGCCTTTGAAATGCCAACTCACCCACCAATGCGATCGCTACAAATGCTATTGATTCGGGCGCTAGTAGCATGGTTTTGGGAAAACCCCTATCATAAACCCCTGATTCGTTGGGGAACAACCCTGCACGATCGCTTTATGCTGCCCTATTATTTAGGAGAAGATTTGCAATTAGTGATTGAAGATCTGCAAGAAGTGGGTTATCCCTTTGCAAAAGAGTGGTTCGCACCATTTTTTGAATTTCGCTTTCCCGTTTATGGAGAAGTTACAATTGAAGGGTTGCGTTTGGAATTACGTCACGCGATCGAACCTTGGCACGTTTTAGCCGAAGAAGCTACTAGTGGCGGAACCGCCCGTTATGTGGATGCTTCAATGGAGAGAATACAAGTAACGTTGCAAAATGCGATCGGCAATACTCCCAATCAAGATTGCTTTTCCTCTCGCTATGCAGTAACTTGCAACCATCATCCCATTCCCTTAAAATCTACCGGAAAAATCGGTGAGTACGTAGGTGGCGTCCGCTTCCGGGCGCACTCAAAATCATCATCCCCGCATCCAGCTACTAGTTCTCACTCTCCTCT
>CAZJJR010000195.1:5889-6988 GCA_964546365.1 uncultured bacterium
GAAATCATCGATACCTATTGCGATCGATCCCTTGGTGGTGGCATTTATTATGTCGATCCTCCCGATGGAACTTTTTATGACAATTTTCCTACTGATTATCAAACAGCAGAATTACGAATGAAAGAAAGGTTTTTACTAAGCAAACCTACCCCAGGTAAAATTAAAATTCCACCGTTAAACTTAAATCCCGAATATCCTCTGACGCTTGATTTACGACGAGTCAAAAACCTTCTCTAATTTGGTATGGAAAAAGCAACATTTGCCGCAGGCTGTTTTTGGGGAGTTGAAGACACCTTTCGCCAAATCAAAGGGGTAATTTCTACTGCCGTTGGCTACACGGGCGGACATTGGCCAAACCCTTGTTATTTAGATGTATGTGCTAGAGTAACAGGTCACGCCGAAGCAGTGCAAATAGAATATGACCCCAAAAAAATTAGTTATGAAGAATTACTAGAAATATTTTGGAATTGTCACGACCCAACGCAATTAAATCGACAAGGCCCAGATCGAGGCGAACAATACAGGTCTGCTATCTTTTTTCACAATGTACAACAAGAAGCAGCCGCCAAAGCCTCCCAGGAAAATTTGCAAAAATCTGGCAAATACGAAAAAGATATCGTTACCCAAATTCAACCTGTTGGTGAATTTTACCTAGCAGAAGAATACCATCAACAATATCTAGAGAAAAAAAGACGTAATTTACAATAAATATCTCTAGAAATTAAAGGTACGTGACCTGTAAATCTTGTAGAGACGTTTTATGAAACGTCTCTACATTATCAACCATCTGGAAATTGCCAGCATAAAATATATCTAACATTCTTGCTACCGCAGCTACTACAAGGAACATCCTCAAAAGAATCTACCCATTCATAGCCGCAACTACGACAATGACAAAATACATTATTGCGGTTAGCTGCTTCTACGATCGATTGCCACTCCTGCTGTCTTGCTCTTTCTTGTTTGTATTCTTCTGCCATAATCTCTATTTTATTTTTTAACAACTAGTAAGAACGACCGAGAACAACTAATAAATGATTATTAAGTAGGATGGTATGGATAAATCCACATGGGCAGGGCGGGTAAGATAAGCGAGTAA
>CAZJJR010000195.1:7020-7683 GCA_964546365.1 uncultured bacterium
CCGCCCCTACAAATCCACCTTCGTTTTTTCATACCTACCTACTTAGTTATTATTTTAAATCTGCCTCAACCTAAAGATTGGAGCATACTGACTTTAGATTTTAGCTCATTAAAATCAATCTAATCTAAAATTATTATGAATATCCTCTCGCTTCAAACATATCTTCGCAAAAAACTTGCCTAACGTTTCTTAGCCCTAAACTTTCCAAATGACATATCCATAAAGAAGGAGAATCTTCTTCTATTTCCAATGCGCCTAAAATTCGCGCTACATCTGCCACTTCTGGGACTGTCCAGAGTCGATATCCTTGCCAATCAACTGCTAAACGCAGCCAATCAGGTAGCTTACTGCGATCGAAGTTAGTAGAGAGTTCGTAGCTGGCTCTAAAACAGTAAATTTTGCTGCTTGGCATGGTTAGATTAGGTTTGAATTATCCACTTGGATATTATGTATCAATTACCGTAAAATGGGGGTCATGGTATCTTGACTTGATAAGCGTTTCTTTGGTTAAGTCATTCAAAAATAAGCCATGCTTGTATAATTAATGAAAAAACGATGACTATTGTCTATTTAAAGTAGACTGATAATCAAAGCCGATAAAACACAAGAAGCTAGAATAGCGATCGCATTATTTATAAGGATAAATTTATAATTATAAATGGC
>CAZJJR010000195.1:7744-12728 GCA_964546365.1 uncultured bacterium
AACAAAGAGTTAAAATTTAAACTCTACAGTCTAAAGTTGAGTCATATTTCATGGCAGACCTGAGTGGCACTTGGCTGGGAACCTACTGGCAGGAAGGAATTCCTACTCGTTTTGAAGCAACTCTAGTTCAGAGTGGCAACACCCTGAGCGGCAGAATTTTGGATGATAATTATTTAGGGGAAGCTCAGGTCAACGGTGAAGTAATCGGTCGCAGCATCAGTTTTACTAAACAGTATCTAACTACCTCGCCTACGCCCATTCGCTATACAGGTACACTCTCCGAAGATGAAGATTTTATGCAGGGAGAATGGAACATCAGTCGTTATGGTTCTGGCCCGTGGGAAGCTAAACGTAGTGGTGATGATTTGATGGCGGACTTGCAATCAGCGCTAAAAAGACGAGTACCTGCAACTGCCGGGAAAGAGTAGAGGAAAAAGCTTGGGAAGCAAAGCTTTTACACCCTCTTTACACCAAAAATTGGTGTAAAGAGTATCGAAAATTGCCTAATAAATCAATAGTTCCAAAATATTCTTGAGAAAGAGAGTTACAAAAGAAGGCTAATCTCGATTTTTTACACCACTTTTACACCACTTTCTTACCTGAAAGTGTCCAAAATTTATGTCAAGACGGAACAATAAAAAGCAAAAACCCCTTGAAATCGTTACTTTCAAGGGGTTTTACTTTTATGCCAGGAACCGGACTTGAACCGGTGACACGAGGATTTTCAGTCCTCTGCTCTACCAACTGAGCTATCCCGGCAGACTCGTTTTTTTCGAGCGCTTAATTAATATAACAAACTTTTTTTAGGTTTGGCAAGCGCCGATCGAGAAAATTGCCAAAAAATTTTTTCCTTAGTTGCGACTTAACAGCCGAAGGGCGATCGCATCTTTGGCTTTCAATATAATTTCTGCCACTTGAGGTAACACAGCCTCGATCTCAGCCGCATTCTTTTTCCATTTATCAGGGGCAGGTGGTGTTAAGGTATGGCGAGACAAAGGAAATGGTTCGGAGAAATCCAGATCCCACTCCCATCCAGCAAACTCGCACAACCGTTTGACTTCCCCTGGCAAGTTGGCGATTAAATCCTGGTAAGTCACGCAACACCAGCGTTCGGCGGGTAAATAAGCTAAATCTTCCAAAATATACTGATTTGCTTTTGCCCACTGCTGGGCTGCGATTTCCGCTAACGGTTTACCCCGGAATTGTTGCCAATCGGGAAATAGCAGCAAACTCCAAGTCATTCCATCCCAATTGGGCAGTTCCGGATAAGTAACGAATTGGCCCGATCGCCAAGCTTCCATAATGCTGCTGATAACTTCCTGGGGTTCGCGGTACAAGTAAATAAACAAAGCATCGGGAAAAACAGCCCTCAAAAACGGAATCCGTAAGGAGTTTTTCGGTGTTTTTTCCAGCATTCGCACCGTTTTGGCATCTAGTGGTAAACGCTTGCCGTTACGATCGCGCATTAATTCCCAAAACCTCTCCCTTAGCAAAGCTGCTGTTTCGCGATCGGCATCTCGTTCTGTCAAGCGATTAGAATCATAGTTGCGTTGAGCCAGATGCAGTTTAGCAATTCCTTCGATCGCTTCATGGCTTTCCTCTCCGATCGTCCACACATTTTTACTACGGGCGAGAGTCTCAAATAAGAAGCTGCTGCCGGAACGAGGCGATGAAACGATAAAAACCGGTTGCGAGAAGCGATTGCTATCTATCATTTTTTAGCTGATGAATTCTTCACTGATTGTACTTAGCCTCAAATCTAAAAATTATATTAAATAATATCTGAATATCTGTTCATACGTTATAGTTATTTCATCACCAATCAGGAGAACATCATGACTACCGTAAACTCCATGAAATGTGCTTGCGAACCTTGCCTGTGCGTAGTCTCGCTTTCTGAAGCCATCCAGAAAGAAGGCAAATACTATTGCAGCGATGCCTGTGCTAACGGACATCCTAGCGGTCAAGGCTGTGGCCATCACGGTTGTGGCTGCTAATTAATCCTGTTTCGCTACATCATAGATAGAGATTGGGCATCAGGCATCGGGCATTCTAAAACCCCTACTCTGCCTGATGTCTCTGTTTAGGTTCGTTGCACCATTCAAATTGGCTTGATTTTCAACTTAGCTAAAGCAGTAGCCACCAGAAACACTAAAAATTGAATTAAAACAATACTGGGGCCAGAAGCCCAATTCAAAAGACCGGACAAAACTATACCGACGATACTAGTGAGAATGCCCAAAATCAGCGAAAGTGCCATAAAACGGCTAAACTTCTCACTCAGTAATTTAGCAGCAGAAGCAGGAACGACCAAAAAAGCGTTAACCAATAAAATACCGATCGCTTTAGTCGCTAAGGCAACTGTTAAAGAAAGAATTACCACAAACAAATAACGATGCAATTGCACTGGAATACCCTGCACTTTTGCGACAGCCGGATTAAGCGTTAACAGAATTTGCTGCTGTAGGGTAGATAGCAAATACACACCAGCCGCCAGCAGTAATATGAAGGTAAGAATTAAATCGGTATAGTTGATGGCGAGAATATCGCCGAACAGCACATCCATCAAGCCACCCCGGTAACCTTTAATCAAGCCGCTGAGGATAATACCTACAGCTAAAGTTCCCGATAACACAACGTTGAGGATGTTATCGCTAGCTAAATCCGTTTGGTCGATTAAATACAGTACGACCAAACCAAAAGCTAAAGTAAAAGGCAGTAGCATCCAGGTAGGATTTAATTGCAGCAGTACGCCTAACACAATTCCCACCAAAGCGGAATGACCGACAGCGTGGCTGAAAAAAGACAACTGCCGCAGGGTGACGAAGCTACCGAGTAAGCCTCCCAACAATCCCATTAATACACCACCTGCGATCGCCCTTTGCATAAAAGGAAACTGTAGCAAATTAATCAGGTCGCTCACAGCCCCTACAGCCAATAAGCTAGGATAATAATAATTAAGTAAGTCTGCCCACCAGATCATTATCGGTCATCCCTAATAAAAAAACATAAATAGCACTTTAACTCGTAACTTTAAAATGCCAAAACATTCAATGTCTAATAGTGTTGTAGCTAATCCTCTAAAAGAATCCGAAAAAATTACCTGCGATTCTCCCCATCCAGTTGATATCAATAAAGTTCATCATCTCCAAGAAAAAATTCTCAACACGGAAAAAGCTCAACAGATGGCGGAATTTTTCAGCTTATTAGGAGACGCCAATCGTTTGCGAATTCTCTCCATGTTGGCAGTAAAAGAACTTTGTGTTTGCGATTTAGCGGCGGCGCTAGAAATGAGTGAATCAGCCGTTTCTCACCAGATGCGAGTTTTAAGATCGATGCGATTAGTAAGTTATCGCAAACAAGGACGTAATGTTTTCTATCGCCTCCTAGATCATCATGTATTAGAACTTTATCAAGCAGTTACAGAACACCTAGATGAAGTATGAAGAATGAAGGCTGAAGTATGAAGGTAGGAGTCAGAATTCAGAATTCAGAAGGAAAATGATTGTGAATTTTTACCCTCAAAATGTTCAATTTTTTTTCATACTTCATCCTTTATCCTTTACTCTTCATCCTTCATTTATGGTCGTGTTGATAACGGCTGAAAGCTGGGCCATAAGTAGCTAACAAGTTTTGGGGAGAAAGAATAATTTCCGGCAATCCAGAACAGACTAAAGTTTGGTTGAGACAAAGAACGCGATCGCAATGTCGGCTTACCATATCTATATCATGAGAAACCTGCAACACCGTCCAATTTTGTTCTCGTTTCAATTCATTCAGCAAAGCATAAAAATCGGCTTCTCCCGAAACATCTAATCCCGCGAAAGCTTCATCCAGTACCAACAAACGGCGAGGACTCACCAAACAATACGCCAGCAATACTCGCTTGAGTTCCCCACCACTGAGAGTGCCAATTGCTTGCTTGCGTAAATGATAAGCACTAACACGGTGTAAAGCTTCTCGAATCGCTACAATTTTTTGGGGATTTTTCTGCCAAGGCCAAGCTAATTTTAGCCTTTTCCCTTTTCTTCTCCATCCCTCTCTCTCTTCATACCACCCCAATCCAACTAACTCGGCAACTGAAATGGGAAAAGTGCGATCGAACACGAAATATTGGGGTATGTATCCAATTTGACGCCGCCAATTACCTAACTGTTGGATGGGATAACCGAAAATTTCCACTTTGCCAGCATTTGGCGGTATTAAGTCGAGAATTGCTTGTACTAAAGTACTTTTTCCCGATCCGTTTGGCCCGATAATCGCCGTGTCCGTTCCTGGCATCAGTTCAAAAGAAACATTTCTGACCGCCGCATAATTACCCCGATATACTGTCAAGCCTTCTACTTTTAAAATTGGGGAGGATATATTTTCTGAGGGAATGCTTGCCATTATTACCGTAGGAGAATACGAGGAAAGGTTAATTTTCGATCGGATTGGTTGCTGGAATTAATTAGTTGAGATTTAATACCACAGATGATCGCAGATAAACACAGATGTAGACGTAGCCTTACCGTAGGGTACAGATTTATTTAACTTTGTTGAAAAAAGTGCAACGATCGCACTTAAATGATGGCTATTTATCAGCCGCATCTAATATTACTGCTAATTGATTTCCGTAAATCTAAATTTTTAATTCAAATCACTGAAAATCGTTATCATTTTTTGCAACATTTTATTAATTTATTACCGAGTTTTTACCTTTACGGCTTACAAGCAGAGGCGAGAGTTTGCAAATTGTTGGTCATCCCCGTAAAGTAATACTGAGGTTCTATATCCCCCGATTCTAGAGAATCCAAAGGGCGAAGAGTCAAATTCAGATCCTGAGAAAGACTTGTCAGCAATTTATTATCTACACCTGGTTCTCCAAACAAAGCTTTCACTTTATATTTTTTCACAGTGGAAATTGTCTTTTCCACATCCGATGGAGAGAGTTGATCTTCCGGAACTTCTACTACTGCAACTTGTTTAAGCTGATATCGCTTTG
>CAZJJR010000196.1:0-451 GCA_964546365.1 uncultured bacterium
ATACCGTGACTGGCAGTAAAAAGTAAACTAGGCGTTTCGCTGCCTCCAAGCAATTGTCCGAGGCGGGCTTTAGTTGCTTCTTCTTTCAGAAAAGTTTTGACGTTCCAGTCGGGATGTTCCTCGGTGACCCATTGCGATAAAGGCTGAATGAGGTCTTGAGTGCTGAGATTAGTGGCAGCGTCTCCTGGATTGCACACTCCGAAGAAGGTAGCGTTGGGAGAAAGGGATATGTTTCAGCTTCTACGACACTGCGAGCGTACTGTGCGTACTCTTCTGGCGTGTCAAAATAAATACGACCTACTGCGTACTGAACGCTAAGTTGAGACTGAAACCGATAGGGAATAGTGGCAGGATCTCCGACAATCAGCAAGTAGTAAGGCATCTTGTCCGGATCGGCTGGCCCCGGCCCCAATCCTTGACGCGATAGGAACTGATTTTTGCGTTCTCCGGG
>CAZJJR010000196.1:472-12698 GCA_964546365.1 uncultured bacterium
ACTCCCGTGTATTCCTGGTAGTAATGTTCTTGGTTTTGGGTTGCTTGCTTTTTGCGATGTTCTAACAGTTCGCTAAGTGCATCTCGGATTGCCGGATCGCTATTGTAGGCGAAGATGACTCCCCAACCTGTTTCTGCCAGATTTTTCGGGTCTACTCCCTCTATAACAGCAAAATCAGCATCTTGCATTTGCCGCCTTTTTAGCTCGACATCCTCAAGATGTTCCGGATCGAATTCTTCGCCTTGAGCGATCCTGGATATTTGTTCGGCTGTCAAGGGAGGCAGCAAATAATCACCGGTGGAACCGTTAATTCCATTGAAAAATAGTAAATCTTCAGACATTGTTTAAATTCCTTCTATTTGCTTGCAACTAATACTGCAAGATTAAGTGAAAATCTCTGGCGCTTTCTTTCTCGAACATCTGTGAAGACTTACGCACTCAATCAAAGATGTAGGGGCGGGTTTAGCTGATGAATCCAGCATTTTATAAATAACTTCATTGATATTGATACTGTTGGCGAATTGCCTGTGGGGGCTGACCCCTCCCCTACAAGGAGAGGGGCTTTCTGGCTCCCCGTTCCCTTGCTCTTAAGGGGGCTGGGGGGTTAGGTTTTCCTCTCTTCACCAACAGTATCTTCACTGCTCTCACCCGCTCCGACAATTCTTGATTTTTCGCGATCGCGTCGCGCGTAAGTTCTATTCTGTAATCTCCCCTTAATTGCTAAGTAAGGAGAGTGGGAGAGATGGATTAAGCTAACCTAAACAGGACTTAGGCAAAGTTACGAAAAATTAATGTTTGTAGGGGCGGGTTTTGTAGTCAGGTTATCTGTGAAATGCTTAATTTATCAGCTAAAGTGAGTCCTTACCCATCTCATCAGGTGCGTAAGCCCTACTAAAGATTGATGATTAACTGAGACAGGCTGCTGACCACACGGCATGAGCGACTTCCGGCTTAGCAATATCGCTATGTGCACCGATGCTTTGCCCTCCATCATCCACGTTACATATAAATTTGCTGCTTTCCAGGTTGTAAATTTTACCTGCTTCAAAATTGTATGCTTCATTACAGGAGAGCATCGACAGGTTTTGTACGCCTAAATCGTCTCCTCCAATACCAAAGCTGCCTATTCCGCCATATTTAGGCAGTTGACCGGGGGCGAAGTCTACGCTGCTGAAGGCAATCTTGCCAGCTAAAGGATACATCTTTCCTACTGCATAGTCGTAAACGGATTGAGTGGTCACGATCGGGCCGATCACTTTCTTTTGCGCGATAATTTGGTGAAAGTATCCCGGGCGATTCTTTTCGTATGAAATATTTCCACAATAAGACCAAAGGGATACGGCTCCTTGTATCAGTGCTAGGGAGTTGACCGGACGGACTAAAGTGCCTTTTCCTTGGGGGCCGTTTAGGATCGAAGAAACGACAATACATCCGAAACTGTGACCCATCAAGTGAAATCGTACAGTCGGGGCGGCCTTTTCTTGAAGTGCTTTTAATAAGTTGAATCCAGCATTCTCGCCGATGGTGCGAGCGCGTGCTTTCATTTTCCAATAAGATAAGACCCGTAAGGGGTCTAACATTTTGTCCGGATTAAAGCCACTGCCGGGAGCGAAGCTAACTGGTTCGTCTTGACTGGCTTCGTAAATGGCTTCGGGATCGAAACCTTCCCAATCCGATCCGGGCGCTCCTCCTTCTCCTTCGCTACTTAAATTTGCTTCTTGATTTAGCACCTGGTAGGCGGTCAGTACTTCTGGCGGTAAGGTATCGGTTGCACTGTCTTCGCTTGCAGATTGTAAAATTGTCCTTAGCGCTTGTCGTGCTGCTTCGCTGTTAGCAATGCGATCGGCATATTCATCAACTAATCGATCGATCGGATCTTCGTCGTTAACATCAAAGGACACCGAGCTTGTCAAATCCTCATTGCCCCAAGGTCTGCTAGGCCAGTGCAATCCGATCGTTAAAGGTTTAAATCCCGATCGTATTTGTTTGATTTTTTCAAGATCGGCAGTTTGTCCGGCCATTGCACCAATCCAGTTGTTGTATTGGGTGCGTGCTGCGGGAATGTCACCCATCCATCCGTGACTCATTAAAAATACATCTGTGATCGGTTCGTTAGCTAATGCTGTGAATATCTGTTCGCTCAGTTTTTTTCCGTCAGCTTCGTTGCGTTCGTTGCCATCTTTATCAAACGCAATCAGATAGTAATTCAAGGAAGTATTAGGTACTTTTTCTAGCGGCATGGCATTGTTCGATTTTCAGGTGTGGCGAGCAAACCCTTACCATAAATATTCAATATATTCTTTTTTATATTTATAGTTTTGATTGCCCTGGTTACATTTTGTTTGCCAGCATAACATATATTTTCTGAATTTAATATAGAAATATAGGTTTTTTTATAAATTTACCTAATGTTTATATTTAGGCCGAACTTTACGAACCCGGACAAAAATTTTAATTAAATCTTAACAATACTCGGTCTTTAGTTCCTTCACTGTTTTTTATTTGCTATGGTATGCTTGACAATGTTTGCTGAAAAGCAATGCTCGGCTTAAATACCAATCGACAAATCAGATTTTCTGTTCCCAAGCAATTTTTCAATTTGAAATCGCTTGCAAGTATTCGATCGCTACAGGGAGCCATATGCGTCTACCTTCTGAAAATAAGAATTCCCATTCAGGTAAAGAAACCTTAATCAATACTCTTCGCAAAATTTATAAAATCGTAAAATTTGTTAGCCGTGCATTACCGCCATTGGGCAAATATGAGTATAATTACGATTACATTAAGTATCTCAATTCTGAACAAATTATTTTATTCTCCGAACATGAATTAGCCCTGCTTATTAAGGGGGATGCGAGGGGGATCTAAAGGTCATATTTGTAAGTAGCAACTAGAGTTAAATTAGATAACTGCCTGGTAAAACACGTTGCTATTAGAAGCTTGATACTTGTTGGGCAAAATTATAATTATCTTGTGTCATTCCAATAGCATAAAAATAAGTTTCAATAATTGCAATAAATATATTGCAAACACTTTAGGTTTTCCCATCTTTTAGGTGGGAGGTTTTTCGATGTTTTATAGCAACATCCTTTTACAACAATAAAGTGAATGTTTTTGTGGAACTGAAGAAAGAAAATATACCTATCAGAGTGACGCAAAAACGCTGTTTTCATATCGCGGATAATGCAAATAAATTCTTCCTTTCTTCTTTAATTAAGCGGTCTTCAACTCGATCGGATCTCGCGATCGGAAAAGTTTGTGGTCTGTTGACATTGACAAACATCTATCTGTAGGAATAGTATAAATACATCTAAAGATGGATGTAAAACAAACGATCTCCTAGAGAGAACGCAGATTTTCGCTCTAAACGCAGGGCGATCGCGTTTTTTCAATAAGTACACCTTATTCTCAATAATTGGAGTTTCAACTTAAATAATTAGAGCTTGTTGACAAAACATCGAACTGAATTCATCGCTTGTTACTTGCATCGAAGATTTAACAACCTAATGAGTAAAAAAGCATTTGTCTCCTACTCTTTTAAAGCCCGTACAAAATTATTCAAATTAGTACGAGAATGTTGCATTGCTGGGATTGATATTTCTCAGTATGCACTGAATTGAGAGTAGGAGATTGCTATTTTTCGTACAATCAAAAATTACCAAACGGAAAAACGCCATGACAACAAATAAAGATACAGTATTTAAAATTTCAGAGACAGCAGAGGGAATAAGATTAAAAGAATACCGGGAAAAGAAAAAAGATACAAATTGGAATTGGAAGCGGTGGGGTTCGTATTTGAGCGATCGTCAGTGGGGAACAGTTCGAGAAGATTACGGCGCGGATAAGAACAATACTTGGAACTACTTTTCCCACGATCAAGCTCGTTCTCGTGCCTATCGTTGGGGTGAGGACGGTATTGCTGGAATTTGTGACGATCGTCAAAATGTTTGTTTTGCGATCGCCTTGTGGAATGGAAAAGATGACATCATCAAAGAAAGACTATTTGGTTTAACCGGTAGCGAAGGCAATCACGGCGAAGATGTCAAAGAATATTACTTCTATACCGACAATACACCAACTCACTCTTACATGAGTTGTCTGTATAAATATCCACAAGAAAAGTTTCCTTACGGCGAGTTAATAGAAAAAAATAAGGAACGAAACTCCGATCCAGACCGATTTGGATTTGCTGAATACGAGCTACTAGATACTGGCGTTTTCGATCGAAATCGCTACTTTGATGTTAACATAGAATACGCTAAAAACTCCCCAGACGATATTCTGATTCAAATCACCATCAATAATCGAGGGAAAGAAGAAGCAACACTACATCTTCTACCTACAATTTGGTTCCGTAATACTTGGTCTTGGGTAAAAGATAGCGAGCAAAAGAAAAAAGATAAAACCTTAAATTCAGTTAAAATATCGCCTGATTTAAGTGTAGTAGAAGTTTTTTGGAAAGAGGAAAAGTTACAAGGAACTCAGAAGCAGGTTACAGAAAATAAACGATGGCTTTATTGCCAAGCCCCGAAAGAAATCCTCTACACAGAAAACGAGACTAATAAAGAAAAATTATTTCCCGATGGTAAAAATTCTTCTCCTTACGTCAAAGATGGGATTAACAATTACATTGTCTCTGGCGGTAATGAAAAAACAGTAAACTTTGAAAAAGGAACAAAAGCGTCAGCACATTATGAATTAACGGTGTCTGGTGAAGGCTCAATAACTGTGCGCTTGCGCCTCAGTGACAAGCAAAATTTAGATTCTCCCTTCGGAAATGAATTTGATAAAGTTTTTAAACAGCGAAAGCAGGACGCCGATGAATTTTATCAAGCTGTTTGTCCATTTCCCATCTCAGATGATATGCGGCGCGTGCAGCGACAGGCTTTTGCGGGGATGTTGTGGAGCAAGCAATACTATTACTACATAGTATCCGACTGGCTTAATGGCGATCCGGGTCAGCTAGAACCACCACCTATTCGTAAAACACCTCAAGGTGGTAGAAACACCGAATGGACTCATTTATATACCGAAGATATTATTTCCATGCCAGATAAATGGGAATATCCTTGGTTTGCTGCTTGGGATTTAGGTTTTCATACAATTCCTTTCGTGATGATAGATCCAGACTTTGCCAAGCACCAACTATATCTATTCACGCGGGAATGGTATTTGCATCCTAACGGTCAAATGGCAGCTTATGAGTGGAATTTTGGTGATGTGAATCCGCCCGTTCACGCTTGGGCAGCATGGCGCGTTTACAAAATAGAAGAAAAGATGTACGGTCAAGCCGATACAAATTTTCTAGAAGATGTTTTCCAAAAATTATGCCTCTATTTCACTTGGTGGGTTAACCGCAAGGACGCACAAGGCAAAAATATCTTCCAAGGCGGATTTTTAGGATTAGATAATATCGGTGCGATCGATCGCAGTAACATAGGCATTGATGGTGTAACCATAGAACAGTCAGATGGTACTAGCTGGATGGCGATGTTCTGTCTGAACATGATGAAAATAGCAACGGAACTAGCCAAGAAAGATAAAGATTTAGCCAAAACCTACCAAAAACTTGCCGACAAATATAAGGACTTAGTTAGCCAGGATAAAGATAAAGACCTGATTGACACTTATCAGACACTAGTCAGACAATCTGGCAGAGCCAACTATGAAGATATGGCATCCAAATTTTTCCAGCATTTCCTGTTGATAGCGGATGCCATGAATAAAGTTGGCGGCGATATCAATATCTGGAACGATAAAGACAATTTTTACTACGACATTTTGAATGCTCCCGGCCATTGGCTATCTGATTCTGAAGGAGGGCTATCAAGAGAAACACTATCAATGAAAGTGCGCTCAATGGTGGGTTTAATTCCATTGTTTGCCGTGGAAACCATCGACAAAGAAATTGTCGAAAAATATTTAAATTGCGATTTCATGGAACGGATGGGCTGGTTTATTAACAATCGCCCTGAACTTGCTGCACACCAAAATATCGAGCTTCGTCAAGTTAGCGAACAAGGCTTGTATTTATCGCTAGTCAATAAAAAGCGTTTGGTATTTATCTTGGAAAGAATGTTACGTTCAGACGAATTTTTGAGCGATTACGGTATCCGAGCTTTGTCCAAATACCACGAGAAGAAACCTTATACATTGTGGGTAGACGGAAAGCCAAATGAAGTCAAATATGCCCCCGCAGAATCTCTCAATAAAATGTTTGGGGGAAATTCTAATTGGCGAGGCCCGATTTGGATGCCCGTGAATTTTCTCTTGATTGAGTCGCTCCAGAAGTTTTATCATTACTGGGGAGATGAAATTAAAGTAAATTGTCCAGATAAAAACGGACAAATAAAACAAATGAATCTGTGGGAAGTATCAATGGAGTTATCTCGTCGGGTAATCGGGATGTTTACTCAAAAAGATGCTCCCAATCCATCTCAGCAAGACTCTACTGGTAAGTGGCGACCCGTGTATGGTGGCACTGACAAATTCCAAAACGATCCTCATTGGCGTGACTTAATTCTTTTCTATGAGTATTTTCATGGGGATAATGGTGCTGGGATTGGTGCGAGCCATCAAACCGGTTGGACTGGGGTAGTTGCTAAACTAATTCAGCAGTGGGGCGAATATGCCGAACAAAATAAACCGCCAAAGCGTTAAATAATATCGTTTACACAATGATTAATACAAATGGGTAGGGGCGGGTTTAGCCAGAATCTTTGATGCAAAAGGAATAAGATTAAACTCAAAACCCACCCAAACCAAGCATTTGTAGCAAACGTTTAGGTAATCGATATAAGTTAGATTGGTGTGAGTAATCGCTCCTATCGTCTAACTGTGCAACAAATAGGCTAATACCAAATCCAACGTAATTATTCCCTTTTCAACGAATCGTAAAGAACGCAACATAGCGCAAGGGGGTAGTTAATTGGATTTGGTATGAGTCGATCGGCTTTAATTAACCTGGCAATCACCAACCAGTTTGATATTATGTCAATTTTTTACGCAGGCATATTCTTAGCTGGTTGGTAATCTTGCTTACATTTTTACTCTTTTCTATTGCGTCATTTGATAAAGATATTTTCCTATGGTTAAAGCAATATTTATTGGTTAAAAAGGATGTTTTTGACGCACCGCCTGGGTTTCAATTCTTGTTAATGCGTCCATTAATAAAAATTCATAAAATTGTTAATAATTTGGGGTTGACAGTTATCTATCTAAAGAAATAGAGTTGACCTGGATAAAAAAATAATCCTTCCTTGGTTAAGAGTCTATGAGGAATAAAAGCGAGACTCATTTATTGGTAACGCAAGTTATAGGTAGCATTTCTCGCAATTAAGAATTAGGCAAATGAAATCGAGCGCACTCGTGCCGACAGGAGACAAAATTTTTAATTGTAAAGATGTCTCTATGCTTATCTGGAAATGTTGCCAAATGGATTCATATCAAAGAAAAATTTTTAAGGACTAACCAAATGAGTCAAAGCCTGACAGATTTAATAACTGTTGATTGCCAAACTGTCACAGAAACGACCTATGATGTGGTCATCGTAGGGGCAGGGGTAGCTGGAGCAATCGTTGCTAAAGAATTGAGCCAACAAGGAAAAAGGGTTTTAATCCTTGAGGCAGGAAAAGATAAGGATTTAACTCTGGCGGGTTTTCAAAGTTACATCGAGACCTTTTATGGTTCGGCAGATAAGAACCCTAACTCTCCGTATCCTGACAATCCTAATGCTAAAAGCCCGATGGATGATAATGGGTATTTTGTAGAAAAAGGCCCGATGGTTCTGGGAGGTTCTTATACGCGGGTTCCGGGTGGAACTACAATGCACTGGGAGGGTAAAACCCCTCGGATGTTGCCGGATGATTTCAAATTAAAAACTCTTTACGGGCAAGGTCTTGATTGGCCGATTACTTATGAAGATCTGATGCCTTACTACCGCAAAGCGGAGTACGAAATAGGGGTTTCCGGAGATACGGAAGAGCAAAAAAAACTAGGCGTCAAATTTGAAGATGGCTATGTTTTTCCGATGAAAAAGCTTCCTCCCTCTTACTTAGACCAGAAAGTGATTGAGAAAGTTGAGGGAACTGAAGTTGAACTACATGGCAAGACATTTAAATTAAGCTTTTCTACTTTTCCTCAAGGTCGCAATAGCGTACCGAATCCTGACTACGATCGCGGTAACGTTTTCGTTCCGAATGGAGTTGCTAGTGTCAGTACCGTTCAGTATGGAGAGCGTTGTCAGGGAAACGCCAACTGCGTTCCGATCTGTCCGGCTCAAGCGAAATACGATGCTCGCAGAACTTTAACTAAAGCCTTCCAAACTGGTCGAGTTCATTACCTCTCGCAAGCAGTTGCTTCTCAAATAGAAATCGATCCTGACAACGATCGCGTGAGTGCAATTCGCTTTAAACGTTATGAAGATCCCAAATCTCCTCAATTCAAACCAGGAGTTGCGAGGGGAACTTTATTTGTCTTAGCTGCTAATGCAGTCGAAAACGCTCGGCTGATGCTCGCTTCTGATTTACCTAATACTAGCGGAGCGATCGGGCGGCATTTAATGGATCACCCTTTCACCTTAGCTTGGGCTTTAATGCCGGAAGTGACTGGCACGATGCGGGGGCCTTTAGTTACATCAGGAATTGGCACATTTCGGAACGGGCCTTTCCGTCACAAACAATCCGCTTTTGCAGTAGATATTCACAATGATGGTTGGGGATGGGCAACCGGATCGCCCAAAACGGAAGTAGAAGATGCAGTTGATAACAAAAACAAATTTGGCAAAGAACTGCGCCAGACATTAGTTAGTCGAATTTCACGGCAACTACTGTTAGCCTTCATGTGTGAAATGCCCCCCGATCTCAATAACCGAGTCACGATCGATCCGCACTACAAGGATCAACTGGGTAATCATCGCCCCGTGATTAACTACAACCTACCCGACTACAGCCGCAGAACCCTTGCTTACACCAGAAAACTTTCTCGCACGATCTTCCAACGTCTGGGAGCCGAAGACTATACCAAGTACGATCGTTTTGACCCTGCCTATTTTGAATTTGAAGGTGAAGGCTACGTTTACAAAGGGGGAAACCACTTTTCGGGAACCCATATTATGGGAACGGCAAAAGAAAACTCAGTTGTTAATCGTCATCTGCGTTCTTGGGATCATGAAAATCTTTTCGTAGTTGGTGCGGGAAGTATGCCAACCATTGGTAGTTCAAATACCACCTTGACCCTTGCCGCCTTGAGTTTTATGGCGGCTGAGGAGATGCTGAAGGATTTGCAAAAATAAGGATTTTTCACTAAGCACGCACCTTTTACGGAAACTTTGAACACATCGCCAGCAAAAGTATTATGACCACAGATAATGGTTACAACCTGATTACGACGGTCGAAGAGTTGCATTACTATCTCAAACAAGCAATGAGGTTAGAACACGCAACTATTCCCCCTTACATCACTGCACTTTACTCGATTAAACCCGGCACGAATTTAGAAGGTTTCCATATTATCCGGCAGGTTGCTGTAGAAGAAATGCTACACCTAACCCTGGTAGCTAATGTTTTCAATGCAGTAGGAGGGAAGTTCGTTGAGGAGAAGGATGGACAAGTTCAAACCATCCTAACCGCACCTGATTTTATTCCCCCATATCCTACTTATTTACCGACAGGCTCGACAGATTTTCAAGTAGGATTAGGCAAGTTTTCCCCAGCAACCATAGAGACATTTATTAAGATCGAACGAGCGGAAGAAGTTGATGAAGGTAAGCCGTTAGTCGTATCTCGACCCGTACAAGAACACTGTCATTTTCTGACAATTCACAATGGTCAGCCCTCCGATACTTTCTACAGTATTGGCTTATTCTATGCAGAGATTATTCGAGGCTTGAATGCTTTGTATAGACAGATGGGTAATGCTTTGTTCTGTGGCGATCCTCAGCGACAAATTACTCCCGAATATTACTATAACGGTGGCGGAGATATCGTTCCAGTTACCGATTTGCGATCGGCAATTCGGGCGATCAGAGTAATTCAAGAGCAAGGAGAGGGATCGAGAGTCGGCGCGATCTACGATGCAGAACGAGAACTCGGTCATTACTATCGCTTTGAACAACTAAAACAAGGACGATACTATATCGTCAATCGCGACGATCCCGAACAGTCCGATCGGCCTCACGAGCCTACTGGCGAATTTTTCACTGTGGATTGGGATGCAGTTTATCCTATTAAGGAGAATGCCAAACTTAGTGATTACCCTGTAGGTACGGAAGTGTATGAAGCAGCGAAAGATTTCCAAAGTGCTTACAGCAAGTTTTTAAAAGATATTGAATACGCTTTTGACGGACATCCTGAAGAGTTAATTCCGGCAGTCGGGGGAATGTTCCGCCTTAAGGAACAAGCTAGTTACCTAATGCGTAATCCCATCCCAGATAATAAAGATGGGTTGAATGCCGCTCCTATTTTTCGATTAGATTAATCGAGGTTCAAAGATTAGGAAATTGCGAAACTCATATCTTGCACCATAGTTAGAAACCCGGTTTCTTGCAAATCCCCTTACCTGAAAGCCTATATTTTTCGTTTCGTTTGGAAACCCGGGTTTTCTGGCCTTATTGAGAAAGGTGCAAGATCTGAGGAAATGCGATGATGCTACCTATTGCTTATGCGATCGATCTTCAAGAGCATAAATTTTGCTGACGATCGATTAATTGACTTAGCGCTATGAAACTTGCAACCTACTTGCCGATCTGTAACTTTTGTCGAGGAAATCACTGATGGATATTAATTCACCTGAGTTTAAAAATTTTATCAAATTATCAGCCGTATTAACTGGTTATTCCCAGTTTCATCTCCAGGGAACCGGACAAGCTGCTCTTTACTTTGATACGGTGAAGAAAATCATCGGTCAAAATATATTTGGCGAACTGTTAGAAACATTTCAAGAGCTTGATTCAAAAGCCCAAAACGACGAATCTATCCTAATTGACGGACTTCGTTCTAAGATTTTAAGTTCTGAAAAATTCGGGCCGATCGCTCGCAATATCATCAAGCTTTGGTATATATCCACTTGGTATCAATTGCCAAAAGAATGGCGAGATACTTTTGGCACAGAAGAAAAAGATGAAACTTTTATTCCCAGCCCAGCAGCTTATCCAGAAGGACTTTTATGGCCAACAATAGGTGTAAATCCACCAGGCGCAAAAGGTCAAGGATATGCAACTTGGAGCGAATCACCCTCAGTTAGTCTTGCTAAAAGCTAACAACTATTTTTGTAGGGTTTAATCTTTAGTTTCAGTTAACTTAACCCTTCAAAAAGACTCATCTTTCATCTTGACGTAATTTTCAACAATTTTCAGCTTGAAGGACGGACATGAATATTGCATCTTGGTTACGCAGACTTTCTACTATTACTATCTCCATTCTCCTGAGTTTAACCCTCTTTAGTTTGCCCGCTCATGCTTTCGTCGGGACAGATTACAATAAGTTGGTTTTGACAAACGCTTGTGTTAACTGCGACCTAACGGGAGTTGATTTATCAAATAAAGATTTGTATGGGAGCGCACTTGATGGTGCAAATTTATCTAACGCCAATCTCTCCGGTGCTTTATTAAATGATGCAAAGCTGAAAGGTGCTAATTTAACAGGAGCCAATCTATCGGGTGCCATTATGATGGGAATTACCTTGTCAGAGGCTAACCTAACGGGGGCTAATCTAACAGGCGCAGATTTGTACAATGCCCTCATAAGTAAGGCAATCTTGCAAAACGCAAATTTAACTGATGCCGATCTAACAGAAGCCGTTATTTCCGATGCAAATTTGTCTAGTGCTGTGGGAACAAATGCAAAACTAAAAGGAGCGATTCTTTCTCGCTCCGATTTATCGAGTGCAGATTTTTCCCACAGCTATATGAGAAATACAAAGTTATCAAATGCAATTCTGAAAGGAACTAACTTTGTGGAAACCGATCTATTTAATTCCTTGATGCCTGACGGGACTACTTATAACGGAGATGTTACTAAGTTTGGTGCCCTTCAGTAAAACTTGTATCTGGCAGGTAATCTCGATCGCAATGCCGAAAAATATTTGAACGCCCATCCTTGCCAAAGATTCACCATAAACTCAGAATCGGTCAATAGATAATTAAGAGATTGATAGAAGAGAAAACTCTTTCACATCTTGTAAATTCTCAGAAAGACCTGAAAAACCGGGTTCTTTAAAGACAATATAT
>CAZJJR010000197.1:0-12536 GCA_964546365.1 uncultured bacterium
TAGTCGCGAAGTATTTTAACATTTAATTAGAAGTTTTCTTGGTTATCTGTCAAAGTATGAATCGCCATAAACCAAAACTAGCTCCCGATTTAGCGAAAAGAGCAGAGCGTCTCACTGCTACTATTTCTGCTTTAAAAGTGAAAATTCAACAGATTTTTGATGAGGGTGAAGTAGCCCCCAAGGGTTGCTATGTAGCTCGTTATCAGGTACGACAAGGACAGAAAATTTATTGGTACTACAAATTACAAGCGACAGAGCCGATTTTTGTGCAAGCAAAAGATACTCAAAAGAAGAGTAAGTATAAACATTTGGGGCGGGCTGGTAGTGAGGAGCATATTACCGCCGTAGTCCAGGTGGTTAGACGTACCCAAATTGATGAACTTGAACGGACAATTAATTCTTTAACTAATAGTTTACTTGACTTATATTATGACGGTGAGATTGAAACTTTACCCGATAAATCAGATTGATTATTTGATAAAATTATTAGCATTCCTATTGACATTTAAACTCGCAAAACTCTAATTGATTTCGCGTCCTTTAATCGCGAAGCAGTTCTCTTCTTTGTCCAAAGTCCAATTATCATGGGGGTCTTTAACTCGGACTTGGTATTATATGCGTTATGACTAAAGCCATAACGCATCAAGAAAAAGATGTTAGCGCTTCTCCCTCATCGCCTTTATATTCTGCAAAAACGCGGGTCTTTTAGAAGTAGAAGAAATATTTTCTGATTCGTCGTTAGAAGTAGGTAGCAAGGGTTCATCAGCAAAGGGATTGTGAAAGAAAGATCCGGTTTGGGGTGGTAAAGTTGGCTCAAATACAATTTCCGCGATACTTTTGAGCGCACCAGTGAAGGGAATGGCTAAAATTACTCCCAAAAGTCCGCCTAATCTCGCCCCCAATAATAAAGAAATGAAAATGATCACGGGGGATAAACCTGTCAAATTGCCCATAATGCGAGGTGCGATTAAATTATCTTTCACTTGCTGAAATGCGATCGCAACTGCTAATACTTGCAGCGCCAATAACCAATCGATAAAAGCTACTACAATTACTACCGTGGCAATTCCTAAAGTCGCGCCGATAAAAGGTATCACTTCCATAACACCGATGAAGACCGCAAACAATAAGAAAAACGGCACTCGCAGTACCCAAAAAGCCAAAGTGAGGGTAACTGCCATAAATAAACCTAACAGCAATTGACCGGAAACAAAGCGTTGCAGATTGCGTTGCAGCGATTCTGTTAAAGCCTCTCGAATCGAAGGAGCAAAAATACTGGTGAAAGCTTGCCAAACTCGTTCTCCATCGATCAGCATATAAAAGGAGATCACCAGAATCAGAATTAAATCTAATACCCAGTTAAACGTACCTACTACTAAGCCTACACCTCTAGCTGCGATCGCTTCTGCTTGCGCTTGGATGCGTTCCAAAAGTTGGGAAGCTAAAATTCGCACGTCAAAGGGTAAGTTATGTTCGACACTCCAAATTTGAAAATTGTCTAGTTGATTTTGGGCAGATTCTACCAAAGAAGGCAAGCCGATTATCAATTGTCGCCCTTGATTAAAGACTGGCGGTACTACCGTCAAAGCAATAAAAGCTACCGCAATCCCTGCTAGTAAATATACCAAGCCTGCTGCCAAACCGCGAGGTAAAAATGATTGCAACACTTTTACCGGATAGTTGAGTAAAAATGCAATCAGGGCGGCTGTTAAGAGAATGCTGATCTGTTCTCCAATATACGCGATCGCGATCCAAGTTACCCAACCCGTCACGATAATTAACAGCCAACTGATCAGAAATTTCTGAAAAGGTGTAAATGTAGAATTGTCATTTGTCATCGGTCATTTGTCATGAATAAATTATTTCTCAGCCCCTTGATTTAGATACCGAGTTTTCATATGATTGTACTTGGTCTTTCTCCCTCCCCGCAATCGCGATCGCGATCGTCACTTTCGTCCCATTCGTTCAAAACATCTTTCACCAGTAACTCTCGCAACCAAACTTGCGCTACAACTACGATCGGTAATGCCAATAAAAGGCCCAAAAAACCAAAGAACATTGCAAAAACTACTTGGGATAACAAAGTAACTGCTGGCAGCAGAGACACTTGATGTTCCATTACTAAAGGTGTCAGAATATTGCTTTCAATTTGTTGGATAACGATATAAAGTACAATCACCGCACCAGCTTTCCAAGGTTCTTCTAATAAAGCAAGTGCGGCTGGTGGTACGACACTCAAAGTCGGCCCGATATTCGGAATAAAAGTTAATAACCCTGCCAAAAGTGCATTGGATAGCGGTAAGGGAATTCCCAATATCCATAAACCCAAGCCGCTAAATATAGAGATGACTGTCATGTTAAAAAGAATGCCGATTAACCATCCACTCAAAGCTTTTTCGCATTGAGCGAGAATATTATTTACTCTTTTTCGATATAGGTTAGGAAATAAAAGCAAAAATGCCCTGCGGTACGGCTTTGGATTGGCTAGCAACATAATAGTCAATACCAATACCAATAAGCTACTAAAGATAATTTGTAACGAGTGAGAAAATAAACTATAAAAATTATTGAATAGTTGTCTGATGAAGGGAGGTAATTGTTCGGTTAGGCGCGTAAAAACGCGGCTATTATCTAATGTTTGTCCGGGAATTATACTTTGCACCCACTCAAACCATACCCGCAATCGATCGAGTCCTTTTGGTACCCAATCGATTAATTGTGGCAGTTGGTTGTAAAAGGGAGGAACTACTAGCGCCAATACGATCGCTACCACTGACAAAACAGTAATCAATGAAATGCCAATAGCGATACCCCGCCTGATGCCACTGCTTTGCAGCCGTTTCACAAATTGATTTAAGGCAGTGGCTAAAACTACGGCAGTAAATGCCAGCAAGATAACTTGTCGGATTTTCCACAAAATGTAGAGAGAAATGAGAAAAATTACTAAGCCAATCCATTGCCCCAAACGCACTATCTTCTCTCCCTTTTTTTGGGTTTTCAGCACTTGCGATATCTGCTTTATAAAGGAAACTTTTCAACAACTTTACTGGTTTAATTATCCACTCGAATGATTGTAAATTTATTTAAAAGTATATTTTATCTATTCAATATATATCCTTCATCTTGCTAGGGAATTAGTTAAGTAATTCATGATTTATTCCTAATGAGTTAGGTGAATCAATTTCTCGATCTAGTAACCTAGATTAATATCTATGTTTAAAAAAATATCAAATGAAACCAGAACGCCCTAGCAATATGCTAATTATGGTCTTTATTTCTATTTTGGCAATTTTTGGTTTTTTTGTAATTGGTGCTTTGTTGAGTACGACATTTAAGCCAAGCGATCGTCATCTTCCACAATTAAAAGAAACTGGCGATCGAGTAGTAAATTAAATATTGGTAGGCATCGATCGCCCAAGCTTTAAACTCAGATCGCTGATTATCTAGCAGCGGGAGTAACTACTAAAAAATGATTTCCTAATTTAGAGTCAGATTTAATCTACCAATTGAATTACTCCGCGTTTGCCATTAGTTAACCATTCGGAATCTACTTGTGAAATTTCCTCGATTTGCTGCGGTGAAAGTCCCGTTGCTAGTTCGGACTTGAGAGTGCGGAGGGCAACCAATGGAGCGGGAAAATAATTAACTATATCCTGATAAGGTGTGGTAAAATCCCAATGACGATCGCCTAAACTACGCCGATAATTAGCATCACCTTTCAAGAAAACTAAGCTAGATTTGGCAAAATCTTGGTAAAGGGAATCTGGCATTTCCCACAGCGGTAAAGGTGATGTCCAAAATAGATTTTCCCGCAGCCGTAATTGCCGATTGCCGATATAATTGTGCAGTCGAATACCCAGCGATCGCAAGTTCTCATCTTCGTCTTCCATTAAAAAATCTACCGTGTTCAATACATCCTGAATCATCGCATCAGAAACAAACGTCGGATGAGATTTTAAATGTAAGTAAATTACCCCAGCCGTATCGGTAGATAAGAGAAAATCTACAATGCACAAATCTGTTACTAATTCGTAACCAGCGTTATCAACAATCAAGTCAATGCGTACCCGATTAAAATCGGCTACTTTCTCGGCAATTAGAAACGAATCATCTACTAAAATATTAGATTTCTCTGTTTCTGATTCAATCTTTTGTTTTTCACTTTTACCCACAGGCCAAAGGCTGAGATCGGCTCGATTACCCCATAAGTTAAAATGCAATAATTTAATTAAATTCGTCGATTTATTATCTTTGTTTTGGTTTTGATTCCGAACGGCATCAATTGCTCGATCGACGAAAGCACTCAAAGTAGGAATAGCATCTCCCGCCGTTTCCAAGCCCAGGTTCTTTTGATAAGCAAATGGGTCTAAATATTGCTGATATTTGTATTGAAAATAATCAGTTGCTTCTAAAATCCGCCGATAAAAATACGTTTCGGCTAAAAACCAGGAAATATCCAGCCAATTCATGTTTTGATAAGGTTTTATATAAGATTCCCAAACTGCTAAATCTCGGGCGTGGTTATCTTTCAAAGGTCTAATTAATCCATCAGGTATTTCTTTAATTAGGCTTTTAATATTTTCATTGGTTTCTGACGAAAAATCATTTTCATCGATTACTCGTTGAGCAATATCTGGTAATCGCACGCAAATTGTATAATTAGCAAATGAACCTTCCTCTGCACCTCTAATCACCGGAGGAAATAACTGAGTATTTGGAAAGTTTCTTTGCTTCATAACGATGGTGGTAATTATCGATGACTAGTGTTAAAAATATAAACAAAATGATTTGAACGAGCGAGTGTAAAATGACTCATTACCAATCACCGATTTGTAGTAAAATGACAATTCATGCAAATCAATCTGATGAAAAAGTAGCATGGTAGTTTATCAAGTCCGACCGATCGATCCGGCAATCGGACTCGATCGCATTATTGAAGTGCCAGACTCAGAGTATATTTTAAATATGGCCGAACAAGCTGGCATCCGTCTATCGTCTAATTGCAAGCAAGGCGAGGGTTCGGTTGGATCGTTCTCACAGTCAGCATAATAGTAGCTTGAGTTGAACTAAATATGTTAAGCTGCCTTAAGTAAGTGCTTTTGTCCTCCTTACATTCCTGCGGCATCGACGATCGCGCTACAGTCGGACGCCAGATGACTTCCAGTTCGGGAATCCATCCGTTAATTTTAGTAACTTTTACTTTTATTTATGACCGGGTTTTGATAACCTGTTCAGAACGTGGCTTTGTTTGCCAAAGCCAACACATTTTTAATACTACTCAAACAACCTGATTTGGTAAGTATTTTTTACTAGTGGTCTGAACGATCGCTAGTTTTCAGTCATCGGCAAAATTATTGCCAATCACCATTTAAAAATCACGATTTCGATTCCGAGGAGAGGTTATGAAGCATTTTGCGGATGAATGGGTACAGGAGTGGTGCGAACACAACGGCTGGACAGATTTAATTGTCGATCGCCAAAACACGTACTGGGCTTTTCCACCGGGAGCCGTGATGCCAGAACCGATCCCCAACAAAGCTCTTAGAATGATTAAATCACAAAAAGGTTTCAGTTCGGAAGAAAGATTTTGGGCGATCGCATCAGTCTTAGGCACAATGGTAGCCGGACTAGTCAGCTTCGTTCTTAAATGTCCCATGCCAATGGTAGGCGCTTTTGCTTTCTGTGCGGTGACGGTAGCGCAATTAGAGGTTGATGATGCGTAAATGGGGTATGGGGCAGGGGACAGAGAAATAATTAAACCGCTTCAGTATGGAATGTCCGATCCTTTGCCCCTGATTCCTAAGAACGAGGATCGAGAGTATCCCGCAAACCATCTCCTAAAAGATTAAAAGCCAGCACGTTTAAAGTAATAAATAAACCGGGAAAAACCGTAGTCCAAGGTGAAGAAAGAGAATAACCACCTTTAAAAGCATCCGCCAGCATCGTACCTAATTCTGGGGTAGGAGGTTGTGCCCCTAAACCTAAAAAACCCAACCCCGCCGCTTCCAAAGTTGCAGTACCGATAGAAAGAGTTGCTTGTACTACTAGTGGCGATAAAGTGCTGGGTAAAACGTGATAAAAAATAATCCGCATTGGCGAAGCACCAAGCGCTTTTACTGCCTGTACGAATTCCCGTTCTCTTAAAGAGAATACCATACTGCGGGTGAGTCTGATAAAAATGGGAACCTGCACGACGGCAACCGCAATCATTACGCTTTGTAAACTAGGCCCGGTCACGGTGACGATCGCGATCGCTAACAATATAGAAGGAAAAGCCAACAATATATCCGTCACCCAACCGATTACCGTATCGATTTTGCCTCGGAAATAACCAGCAACTAAGCCAAAAATTAATCCGATTACTAACCCCAAACATACCGCAATCAACCCTACCGCCAGAGAAGTTCGCATTCCATACCATACCAAAACTAAAATATCCCTTCCCAGTCCGTCAGTACCGAACCAATGTTCCAAACTGGGAGGCTTTAAACGCAGTAGATAATTTCTATCCGTTGCCGGATCGTAAGGATGGAGAACGGGCGCTAAAACGGCTAATAATACGATCGCAATGGTGAGAATCAAACCAATTTTGCCAGAAGTAGATTGAAAAAAGCGTTTTAAAGCTGTTGGCATGGTAGTGCTTTATCAAAGTAGATAAATGATGATTTCAATAACTACGGTAAGGTTTGGCATTCGTTGAAATAAAAGTATTGACGAAAATGCCTTGTCTAGAATAGAGTAGTACATAATAAAAAAGTTTTCCAAAAAATTAAGTAAAAAAATAAACTAAACACATATTTTTTGAATGTGATAAACTTGATTGTTAAGAGAGAAGTAAGGTAAAAGTGCATCCAAATCGTTAGTTTTATGAGGGTTTTACACTATCTTTAATTCTTCTTCACAAAAACTTAAATTTTCAAAGGAGTAGTTATCTCATGTCAGAAGAAAACATCGACCAATTTTTGTCAGTGGCTACCGATGACGAACAGTTGTCTGAAGAATTGTCTGAAAAAGAATTGAAGTCTGTGGCTGGAGGGTCGGATTCGTCAGCACCATTATTGGTTGTACAAGCAGGAGTACCAGGACTAATAGAGGCCAAGTTCGCACTAGGTGGTGGAGGTGGCGACGACCCTTGGGACCCAACAAATTTTCATTAATCAGGGAATGAAAAACTAAATTTATCAACTGAAGGAGACCCAGGAGCTTCGATGAAGGAGTATTCTTACTTCTGCGGGAGTACCAGCAGCTTAGTGATTTACTGTTTAGTTAACTTTCCGGCTTCTCCTTTGCAAGACAAGGCTGTAGCGCAAATTGTCCCAGACAGCACTCTCGCTAATCCTTCGGTTGTCACTCCTCAGGAGCGCATAGATGTTATCACTGGTGGTACTCAAGCGGGCGGCAATTTATTCCACAGCTTCAAGCAGTTTTCTGTTCCTACGGGCAATAGCGCCTATTTCAGCAACCCTCCCGATATTCAAAACATCTTCACGCGAATAACTGGAGGATCTTTATCTAATATTGATGGCATTATCCGAGCTAACCGCTCAGCTAACTTTTTTTTCATTAATCCCAATGGAATAATTTTTGGCCCTAATGCAAGGCTGGAGATCGGCGGCTCTTTTTTAGCAACCACAGCCAATAGCCTAAAATTTGCTGATGGCACCTTTTTCAGTGCAATTAACCCTAGCCAAAGCCCGCCACTACTAACGGTTAGCGTACCCATTGGCTTGCAGTTCGGCAGCAATCCCGAACGAATTTTCGTGCAGGGAAACGGACAAGGTTTGCGATCGACGACCGAGCTCGTTGATACCGATGCGGCTTTGCGGGTAGCGCAGAATCAAACCTTAGCTTTAGTAGGCGGTGAAGTAGCATTTGAAGGCGGAACCCTCAAGACGCCTGGGGGACGAATTGAATTAGGAAGTGTTGGCCCTAATAGTTTTGTTAGCCTGAAACCGATCGAAAAAGGTATAGCTTTAGGCTATGAGGGCGTTTCTACTTTTCGAGATATTCAGCTTTCCCAGCAAACTGCCGTTGATGCTAGCGGCGCTGGAGGTGGTGATATTCAAGTTTGGGGCAGACAACTGATATTGACAGATGGGTCTCAAATCGAAGCGAGTACCTTGGGAGGTGAAGCTGGCGGAAACTTAAGCGTTACTACCTCTGAGTTAGTAAAAGCTACTGGTACTTCAGCAAACGGTTTTTTCCCCAGCGGTTTACAGGCGCAAGTTTATCAAGGAGCTACGGGCGCTGGAGGCAAGATCGCAGTAGAAACACAACAGTTAACTCTCGCAGAAGGGGCGCGGATCGTCACCGCAACTTCCGGTCAAGGAGCCGCAGGAACCATAGCAGTTAAAGCTAGCAAATCGGTAGAACTGATCGGTACTTCAGCAAATGCTAATTCCTCTTTGCGTAGTGGCTTATCGACCTCAGTCACCCAAGGTGCTACAGGTCCAGGGGGTAGTTTGACTCTGGAAACCAAGCAGTTAAGCGTTAGAGATGGGGCTATACTTTTCACCGGCAGCAATGGTGATGGAGCGGGAGGAATGTTGGTAGTGCGAGCTTCAGAGTTCGTCGAACTGAGCGGGACAGCACCAAATGGTAAGAGTGGTAGCGGTTTATATACCTCAGCCCAGAGAAAAGCTACGGGTGATGCAGGTAATCTCTTTCTCGAAACCAGGCGGTTAATTGTTCGAGACGGCGCGGTAATATCAGGTGATACCTCAGGGTCTGGGAACGGGGGAACTTTGGAAATAAAAGCTTCCGAGTCTGTGGAACTGATCGGGACTGCAAGTATCCCTAAATATTTCAGCGGCATCATTACTCAAGTTTTTTCAGGAGCCACGGGTGATGGGGGCAAATTAACCTTAGAAACTGGGCGGTTAATTATCCGAGATGGAGCAGCGATATCTACTGATACCCGTAGCAAGGGATCGGGAGGAAATTTAGTCATCAATGCCGCTGAGTCGGTAGAACTGGCTGGCACTTCAGTACTTCAAGATCCGAGCGGTTTGTACACGCGAGTTCGAGAAGAAGCCACTAGCAATGGCGGTAATTTAACATTAGAAACTAAGCAGTTAATTGTCCGAGATGGAGCAGCGATATCTACCGATACCTTAGGTACTAAGCCAGGAGGCACTTTAAGCATAAACGCTTCCGAGTCAGTAGAAGTGATTGGTACGGCAGCAGACCCGAAAATTCGCAGTCGTTTGTCTGCACGTTCGGAAAATATCGCCGATGCAGGAAGCTTAATAGTTAATACCGGACAGTTAACGATCCGAGATGGCGCTCTGGTAAATGTTAGCAGTACGGGAACGGGTAGCGCGGGCAACTTAGAAGTGACCGCTAAATCTATTTTTTTGGATAATCAAGGAAGCCTGGAAGCGAACAGCGCCGGTGGTGAGTTTGGCAATATCACGTTGAATTCTCAATCCTTAATATTGCGGCAAGACAGCAATATCTCCACTAATGCCACTAAAACAGCTACAGGCGGTAACATTACCCTCAATCTCAATCAAGGAGTTTTAGCAGCATTAGAAAACAGCGACATCACCGCTAATTCGGAACAGTCCAAAGGTGGTACGGTTACGATTAACGTGCAGAGCGTTTTTGGTACTCAGTTTCGGAATACTGAGAACAATGCTACTAGCGATATCACCGCTACTGGTAGCACTCCAGAATTAAGCGGCACCGTCACCATCAATACTCCGGAAGTTCAACCCGCTGCTGGATTGCTCGGACTACCAGAAAATGTTGTTGATGCTAGTAAGTTAGTTGCCTCTAGTTGTCGCAGTCGCAACCTAAATAGCGAATTCATCGTTACTGGTAGAGGTGGTTTGCCACCTAGTCCATATGAAGCCGTTACCGATGAAGCCACTTGGGTAGATTTAAGGCTAACTGAGATTCAGCACGCGAGTAATAGCAATGGCACGCCGTCCAGTCCAGTAGAAGCCGAGTTACCCTCCCATTCCCAAATTGAAGAAGCGCAAGGATGGATGGTTAACTCTCAAGGAAAAGTGGTACTGATCGCACAAGCACCAAATGCCACTATGCAAAGTTCTGGATTATTACCGCAGCAGTGTGATGGTTAGTGCAGCTATGCTAGGGACTAAGGACTAGGGGCTAGGGGCTAGGGACTAGGGTAAGAAGGGACTAGGGGTGAGAGTTTCAACAATTAAGAATGCCTAACCGCCTTGACCATTTTTTGAATTCAAAATTCAAAATTAAGAATAAATAAAAATTTTTAATTGATTAATTCTGGGTACAAGCCCCCACTGATTGTAATTTTGAATTAATAATTTTGAATTTTGAATTGATTTGACGGTTGCTATACTTTAAAACTACTCACCATTTAGGTAAAAAGGTGGGTGAATGGGAGACATAATGAAAAATTTTAACTTCATCCTTTCCCTCTTTTCTATTTATATTGAATCCTGGGATCGAAGAAAGCATAAGATAGATCGACTAATAAATTAATTATGACAAAAGCTACTGAAACAAACACTACGCCACCTTGCACTACTGGGTAGTCCCTCGCCAAAATTCCCTCATAAAGCCAAGAACCAATTCCCGGCCATGAGAAGATTGTTTCAGTTAAAATAGCACCACTCAGCAGCGTGCCGAATTGTAAACCGATCGTGGTAATAATTGGTAAAAAAGCATTTTTTAAAGCGTGTTTCACTACGATCGAACGTGCGGTTACTCCTTTCGCCCTAGCCGTGCGGATGTAGTCTTGGGATAAAGTTTCTAACATCGCGCTACGGGTAATCCGGGCAATAATCGCCAGAGGAATAGTGCCTAAAGTTAGGGCTGGTAAAATTAAGTGAGATATCACATTTGCGAACATTTTTAGGTCTAGTTTTAGCAGTGAATCAAGTAAGTAAAAACCCGTAATTGCTTGAAAGTTAAATGCGGATTCTACGCTAATTCGACCGCTGGGTGGTAGCCATTGCCAGTTAACTGCAAATAAATAAATTAGCAATAAGCCTAACCAATATACTGGCAATGAAACGCCGATTAAAGAGCCGCTCATCAGCAAATTATCCAGCCAGCTATTTTTGCGGACTGCTGCCATAATTCCCGCAGGCACGCCTAAAACTACTGCTATAAGCATCGCCGAAACTGATAACTCGAATGTGGCAGGCCAGCGAATTTTAATTTCTTCAGCAATGGGAATTCCACTAATAATACTGCTGCCGAAGTCAAGTCGGATTAACCTTCCTATAAAAGTAATATATTGTAGGGGCAGAGGTTGATTTAAACCTAATTGTTGCCTGAATGCTTCTATTTGTTCTGGGGTAGCGCGTTCTCCTAATAATACTACGGCTGGGTCACCAGGGATGAGATGCAATAAGGTGAATACCAAAAGGGTAATTCCTAATAGTACTGGTAACAAGCTGAATAGGCGTTTAATGATATATTTCCACATTAATTTTGATCATTGAATAGATTGTTAAAAAAGAATTCAGGAGTCAGGAGTCAGAATTCAGTATGAATTGGAGTCCGACTGGCGGATGAATAAGTGGGTTCCGTGACCCCCACCAAATTGAAAATTTGGTGGTCTTCAATTAGTGGTGGGTCTTTTATCCGCCATTAATTGATTCTGACTGCTGAATTCTGACTTCTGGGTTCTTATTCAAGCTTCATTTTTTCTCAACTGCCTCGAAATTTTCGCTACCTAATGGACTGGGAACCCAGCCTTCTATATTTTTTCGTTTGGCTAATAGTGGTTGGGAATGAACTATTGGTAAGCGTACTGTTTCTTGGTGGAGAATTTCATCGACTTGTGCGTAAAGTTTTCCTCTGGCTGCTTGTTCTCCAGTTTCTCTAGCTTGATTTAAAAGTTGGATAACTTTGTCGTTTTTCCAGTTTCCTAAATCAGTGGTTCCGCCAGGGCCAAAATGCGGGTAATAAAAGTTATCCGGGTCGCCGTAATCAGCCGTCCAACCTAGCATATAAGCTTGGAAACCAGGGGCTTTTCGGCGGTCTTCTAAGTAAGCCGCCCAATCTTTGGTGTTTAGTTTGACTCGAATGCCAACTGCATTTAAGTCGGCGGCAAAGGCTTCGGCAATTGGTTTTGGGGTGGGAAAGTAAGGGCGGGAAACTGGCATATACCATAGTTCTAAATCGAAACCATTGGGATAGCCAGCTTGGGTAAGTAATTGCTTGGCTTTGTCGGGGTTGTATTCGTATGGTTTAATGTTGGCTGATTGCGACCAATTGAGAGATGGTGCGGTGAAATGGGCGTCGTTCGTGCCTAAATTGCCCCAAAATGCTTGGACGATTTGCTGTTTGTTGATGGCGTGGGCAATGGCTTGTCTTACTCTGACGTCGGAGAGGGGTTTGTAACTGGGATTGAGTGCTAAATAACCGACGTTGAGAGAAGGGCGAGGCACGGCAACTAAGTTTGAATCTTGCTCGATTTCTTTGTTTTGATCTGGGGCTAAATCTACGGTAAAATCTATTTGACCTGCTCTTAGTTGGGCTAGTCTGGCGGCTGGATCGGTGATGAAGCGGATTACTAGTTGGTTGGTTTTGGG
>CAZJJR010000198.1:0-9329 GCA_964546365.1 uncultured bacterium
AGCAAATACTCTCACCCCAGACCAGCGAAAAGCCGCTGCCGAAGCAAATACAATCTGCCAAAAATGTAATGGTGTGGGATATAAAGGTCGTTGTGGGGTATACGAAGTGCTGCGGGTAACCGAACGCCTGCAAACCTTAATTAACCAAGGCGCTCCCACCGAGCGGATTAAAGAAGCGGCGGTGGAAGAGGGAATGGTCACTTTGTTGGCTTACAGCTTAAACCTGGTACGCGAGGGTGCTACTACCTTTGAAGAAGTAGAGCGGGTTACTCTTGCGTTTGGCTCTCAATTCTGCCTCTAGAGCGGGTTACCTTCACGGATACTGGTCTAGAGGCAGAATTGAGAGCCAAACGCAAGAGTTCTCTCACTTGTCGAGTTTGCAGTGCGGAAGCTCAACCGGAATGGTTGGAGTGTCCGTATTGCCTGACACCTCGCTTTATTGATTAGCGAAGCGATCGATCGTCGGTTATTCGTAAATAGCTCAAAATCCGTTACCTATAACTGACAATCGCGAAAAAATAACTCACAACTAATACCGAAACCAATATCTTCAAGGAGATACCCTATGCCCCAGATGGATTTAATGATTGAAGATGTGATGGAGTCCCTGATCGAGCAAGGTGGCTCAGATATGCACATTCAAGCTGGAGCGCCCATTTTCTTTCGGATCAGTGGGAAATTAACTCCTCAAACCCAATTTGGCGAAGTTATGAATGCGGAAGATTGTCAAAAACTGATCTTCAGTATGTTAAACAACGCCCAACGGAAAGACTTGGAACAGAACTGGGAGTTGGACTGCGCTTACGGGGTGAAGGGATTAGCTCGTTTCCGGGTGAACGTCTATCGGGAACGAGGCTGCTGGGCGGCTTGCTTGCGAGCTTTGTCTTCTAAAATTCCCGATGCGGAAAAACTGGGAACGCCGATGGTGCTTCGAGAACTCACCGAACGTCCACGGGGAATGTTGTTAGTAACCGGTCAAACTGGTTCTGGGAAAACTACTACGATGGCGGCTTTGATCGATTTGATCAACCGGACGCGAGGCGAACATATCCTAACGGTAGAAGATCCGATCGAATATGTCTTCCCGAATATTAAGAGTTTGATTCACCAACGGCAAAAGGGTGAAGATACCAAGAGTTTTGCCAACGCACTCAAAGGAGCGCTGCGTCAAGACCCTGACATTATTCTAGTGGGGGAAATGCGGGACTTGGAAACGATCGGTCTGGCAATCTCCGCCGCAGAAACAGGTCACATGGTATTCGGAACCCTGCACACCAACTCTGCATCTGCTACCATAGACCGGATGCTAGACGTTTTCCCTCCCATTCAACAACCCCAAATTCGCGCTCAGTTGTCTAACTCTTTGGTGGCAGTTTGCTCTCAAAACCTCGTACCGAAAATCGGTGGCGGTCGGGTATGCGTCCAAGAAATCATGGTGGTCACCTCAGCCATTGCCAACTTGATTCGGGAAGGAAAAACTTCCATGATTTATTCTGCTATTCAAACAGGCGGTAAATTAGGAATGCAAACAATGGAAATGGCCTTAGCTGCTGCCTACAAAGAAGGCAAGATTACCTACGACTCAGCAATGGCCAAGACTTCTAAACCTGATGAATTGCAACGTTTGATTGGCCCCGCTCCTGTAGGCGCTGGTCAAAGAGCAGCCGCTCACTAGTGGAAGGAGGCTGTTAGGCAGGAGGTTCCCAGGAAAAAAGCTTTTACTAGTTAGCTTAGTCAGCTTTTTATCCTTGCAAGTTTATTTCTGCCACTCTCCACTAAGTAAAAAAAAGGCAGTTTTAACTAAACTGCCTTGCTTTTTTACTTTCTAGTAAGTAAAAGTGGTTGACTCCTTCCCCATTTTAAAAATGGTCAATTAACCAAGAATATTTGTACTTTGGGTACCATTTCACTCGATCGGCGTTACTAAACTTTAGCTCAGGTCTCTGCCAAAATAGTAATAGTAACAGTGCTTGAGTGAACTTGTATAGGGCGGTGGAGCTTGACGAAAATAAACTATCAACTGAAACCCATTAAAAGACAGGCAAATTACTGAATCTCAGTGCAACTTTATACAAGAAAACAACCTTAAATTTTTGGTATGAACTATGCCTACTTACCTTGCGACAGTTCAGGATGCTTTTGGAAACTCTAAAACCGAGAAGATTGATGCTAACTCCATAGCAGAAGCTAGAGAAAGGCTTAGCAAAAGAGGCTTGGCAGTTAAAGACGTGAAAAAATCGGGCTTTGAATTGCCTGATTTTGCAAGTATCTTTGGCAGCATAACCGTCAAAGAAATGTCTATGTTTTCTCGCCAATTTGCCGCCATGTTTAATGCTGGCGTACCAATGGTGAGATGCCTTTCCGTATTGACCGATCAATGTACTAATGCCAAACTGAAAAAAGCTTTGACAAAAATTAGTGCTGATGTAAACGAGGGGGTCAGTTTAGCTGACGCCATGCGTAAACATCCCAATTGTTTTGATAATCTTTATGTCAGCATGGTGGAATCGGGAGAAATCGGTGGTGTTCTCGATGAAGTGCTAAATCGATTGGCAAAATTACTAGAAGATGCCAGCCGCCTGCAAAACCAAATTAAGTCAGCTTCTGCTTATCCGAAAATGGTTGGTGGCTTGGCAGTAGTCATTTTTATTGCTATGACAACTTTCCTGTTGCCAATTTTTGCCAAAATTTTTGAAGACTTGAATATGGAATTGCCCGGTTTGACTTTGTTCATGCTGGGTATCAGTAAATTTTTGCGTGGCCCGTTCTTACCTCCAGAAGAAAGAAATTTCAATATATTTTTCGGGTTTTTAGCCATAATTGGTTTTATCTTTGCCTACAAGCAGTACTATAAAACTCCAGCCGGACAGCACCAAATAGACCGGATGATGTTGAATTTACCAATTGTGGGAGAGTTAATCAGAACAACAGCAGTGGCTCGTTTTTGTCGGATCTTCGGGATGTTAACTCGCTCTGGCGTACCGATGTTAACATCAATGGAAATCGTGAGAGATACATCGGGAAACGTGATTATTGCTGATGCGATCGAAGGAGCTAGATCGGAAGTAGAACAAGGGGGAATGATTAGTATTGCTCTGCAAAAAGCCAATGTATTCCCAATTCTCTCTATTCAAATGATGAGTATTGGTGAAGAAACAGGGGAACTAGATAAAATGCTGATCAAATTGGCAGAATTCTATGAAGATGAAGTAGAACAAGCAGTGAAAGGTCTGACCAGTATGCTAGAACCTTTAATGATGGTTGGTATTGCTGGTATGGTGGGTATGATTTTGCTTTCTATGTATCTACCAATGTTCAAGGTGATGGATGGTATTGGCTAAAGAGCCAGGAAATCTGAAATCACAATCTTATTGTTAAGAAAGAATTAGTTTTAACAATGGAAAAACTTTCATAATGCTGGTTAATTACCTCGGCATTATGAAAGTTTTTCTATTAATATTGGCTGAATTGGTTTAATATTTTGGTTATGCTTTATTGAACTAATTTAAATTACTACTTAGATTAAGCAGGGTTGCTCAAAAGGATAAAATTAGTGATTATTTTCCCAATTATGGAACCTGATGCACGCTACAGCCTAAAAAACCCACCAAAATTAATAACTAGCCACTGGCATTACGAGTGGGCTGAGAAAATTTTTGTCTAGCCAGAGATGGCTGACTACAATACAAGTAATGGGGTAAATTATTTGGAATTGCAATCAGGAAAATGTCTGTTAAAGCATCTCATTACGAAGCATTACTAGCAGAGTACAGCAACCAGATGGGAGCGATCGATCTTTTGAAGCAGCATCGACCCTATCTGGAGTTGCTCCCCAGTCTGCGAAGACCAGATCAAAGCGTTATTACTATCCCTTTGCCAATTATACGGGTGAGTCAGAGCATATCGTCGGCCAAGCATAGCGGTGTAGTGACAGCTACTAAAGAAGCTACTTGCTTGCCCTGTGATGTGGCTATTTTAATGTGTGACCCTGAGTGGAAAATCAAAACAGGAGTTGAAATCCTGGTATTTATTCACCGACCTCAGGAAGACTTTTCTGATTTGTTAAGTCGCTGGCGACAGGCACAAGTTTGGCTAGATAGAGGCTACGAGTGGGTAATGCCTGCTCGTTACAAGCACGTTTTGAGTGAAGAAGCTGAAAATATCCATCCCCTGTTCGTGGTTTTTCCAGAAACGCCCGAACGAGTCAAACGTGGACTGGCAGGAGCATATTTACCTTTTGTGGAGCAGAATTTAACTCCGGTCATCGAAGAAGAAGAAACTCCTCCTGCTTTGTCCCCGGAAAGTCCATCGGCTTAGGCAGGGGGCAGGGGGCAGGGGGAAAGGGTTTAACAAATTGTAGATATTCTCCCCATCACCCCATCACCCCATCCCCCATCCTCAATTTGTTAACGAACGAATTGAGGCATGATTTCTGCGGCGGTAAACAAGCCGTGAATGCCTCGTCGATATAAACTAGCTCCGGCTTTGAGATAACCGAAAGCAGGGCCGCAAACGTTAGCAGCCATGCTGGTTTCGTCTCCTAAAGTAAAGGTATGGGTGGAGATTTTGCCTTCAAAGGTGCGTCCTGTCACCTGTACGTTGGTGCTGAGGGGTTTTTTGGGATTGCGGGTATCGACTACGCCGCCTACGGTAACGCTAGAGCGAGGACAAATTCCTGCTAGTTCTAACATTACATCGTCGGCGTGTTCCATATTTTCTAGGGTAAGTATGCCGTTTGTACTCGAAAGCAGCGCTTCTACTTCCGCATCGGTCATATTTCTGGCTTGCTCTACGCTGTAGCCTGGTAAATGAGCGATGTCTTCGCGAATAGTAGCTCGATAAGCTTCCCAGTTGGCAATTCCTACGCCAAAGGTAATTTTAACGCTGTGAATCTCGGCATAGCTTTGTGCGGCGAGAGCGGCGGCTGCGGTTAACAGTCCGGGCGTTGCACCACAACCAGTCATATAAGTAATTCCTGCTGCTGCTATTCGATCTTTTAATCCCAACAGTTGCTCGACAGCACTGGTACGCTTGATGGCATCTACGAGAACGCCTCGCCAGCCGGATTCGATCAACTGTTCTACCACAGAAGCGATAAAAGTATTCGGTAGGTTGGGTAGGGCTAAGAAATAACCATCTACAGATGCTTTTTCGCTTAAATCTTGGATGCTGCGATGGCTGAGAGTGCCGATCGGTTCTAAATAGCCTAAAGAACCTTGAGACTGATAAGTTTTAATGCAAGAGTCTGGATTTAACCCTTCAGGGGCATAGGCATAACCTTTTTGATCTGCGGCTGCTACCCAAAGCATTTCCCGTTTAGGGGCTAAAACTCTGGCGGCAGCTTGTCCCAGTCCGCCAAAACCTAGCACTCCCACGCGAATAGGATTGATGACTTGCTCGTGACTCATGTCGCTTGTTCCTTTAATCAGACAATCTCTCATTATCCTGGGTTATTTCCGCCATAGAACAGTTGACTGGTCAGCAATTACTGTAATTCGATAGAGAAATTTACTTGTAAAAAGTTGGTTTGTATGCCATTGGGTATCTTGACTGCCAGGGTAAGTTAAGCGAAACTGACAAATAATTGAGGAATTAATCACCTAATTAATAAGCTTTGTTAAGTTTTAATTCATTTTGGCCTGCTTGGGTAAAGTGAGTTAAAGAGAAAGACAAGCTAGTTAGCATCTCGATGGAGAAGCTTTTATAAAGCGACCATTGGCTTCCTCAATCGGCCTGCTATCAGCAAAATAGCTGAGTTCAAGGAGTCTGTAGGGTTTAGCCAAGAGCATGGAGACACTAGAGTTTGTCATTTATCCCGATGGTCGGGTAAAAGAAAAAGTTACTGGCATTGTTGGCAGTTCCTGTGCGGAAGTGACTGCTGCCATTGAAGCTCAACTCGGGCAAGTTCTAAGCCAAGAGCAAACTTCTGAATTTTTCGCGGCGGCGGTGCAACAAACCAATACAACAGCTGCTCAAGCGACGTTCAGTGATTGGTAAATTTTTTCAGTCTAGTTCAATTAATTGACCAGAGCATATGTCACACTTTAGCCAAATTAAAACTCAAATCCGTAATCTTGCTTCCCTGCAAGCTGCCTTGACAGATTTGGGAATTGACTGGAAAGAAGGCCCTTGCCCGGTACGCGGTTATCGCGGCCAAAATGCAACGGCTGATATTGCGATCGAACAAGAAAACGGCCACGATATCGGTTTTAGTTGGAACGGTCAAGAATATGAGTTGGTTGCTGATTTACAGTTTTGGCAACAAGCTTGGTCTGTAGACAGATTCATCAGTAAAGTAACTCAGCGGTATGCTTTCCAGACAGTATTGAACGAAACCACCAAGCAGGGTTTCCAAGTTGCCGAACAACAACAAAATGAAGATGGTTCGATTCGGTTAGTCGTACAACGCTGGAGGGGCTGATGGCTGACTTTTCTGACCCACCGATAGATGAGCAGCGTTCGGGTTTTGAACCAGAACTAGGTGGTGTCTGGAGAGATGAGCCAGAACGCTCCGGTTTGGAACCGGAACTGGGCGGCGTGCTGAGGCAAAAAGGGGTTTATGTAGATGAGATTACTTGCATTGGTTGCAAGCATTGCGCTCATGTTGCCCGGAATACTTTCTACATAGAACCCGATTATGGTCGCTCCCGCGTGGTTCGCCAAGATGGTGACTCGGAAGAGGTGATTCAAGAGGCTATAGATACCTGTCCGGTGGATTGCATTCATTGGGTAGATTACACGGAGCTAAAATCCTTGGAAGCCGAGCGGGAATATCAGGTAATTCCGCCAGTAGTGGGTTTTCCTGTAGACCGCGCCCTTGTTACTACCAAACGCCGCCAGCTAAAGCAACAAAAAGTAAATCGCAGAAAAAGTGGTTAATAGTTGCGGTTAATACTAAATTAATCCTAAAAAGGGGCTAATCGTTACAGCCCCTTTTTCGATCGCCAGGTGACCGTGGGCGTTTTTAAGCGTAATAGGTAAGATAGCTTTGAAACGCTGATTTATTTGAGAGGTTAGCTTAATTTTGACACTTTCCTTTGAAATGAGGATTTCTATCGCAGAGGATGTTTTGTTTCGGGAATTAGATGGGGAATCGGTAATTCTCAATCTGAAGAGCGAACGTTATTTCGGTTTAGATGAGGTTGGCACTCGAATGTGGGAGGTTCTTTCTAGTTGCGAATCGATCGAGGATGCCTACGAAGTTCTCCTGAGCGAATATAATGTAGTTCCGGAACAGTTACGTAATGATTTGTATAAATTAATCGAAAACCTTGTAGAACACGGATTGGTGAATGTTAGCGGTTAGTAGTTGGGGCAAGCTAAAGACGCTCTCCAGGTCAGAGATGCAACTGCTGACACGGGCGTTAGTTCTATTACCGCTAACAGCTTTGTGGGTAAAATTTTTGGGGTTTAAAAGTTTATACTCGACGATGGCGAGATTGAGTTGTAAGTATAATTTGCAACTAATTTCGATGGACGCATCTGGTGTTTGTAGGAGCCAAGCAGATATAACTGTACGAATGGTCGGTATAGCCAGTAGATATGGCTTTTACCGACCGAATTGCTTGCAAAGGTCTTTGGTTTTGTGGTGGTTACTGCGTATTCAAGGTTTGGAGAGCGATTTGCGAATTGGTGTACGCAAGCAAGCGGGACGTTTTGAGGCTCATGCTTGGGTGGAATACGCAGGTGAGGTTTTAAACGATCGCAGGGATATTCACCAACATTTTGCGGCTTTTAGCAGCGCGATCGGCCCTGGCGGGGTAAAAGCGTTATGAGCGGCATTGTGGGTATGATTAACCTAGATGGGGAGCCAGTCGATCGCGATTTATTACAAGAAATGACTGAGTTTATGGCCTATCGAGGGCCAGATGCTCGGCAGATTTGGGTCGCGGGTAATGTAGGTTTCGGTCATGCACTACTAGCAACGACTGACGAATCTAGGTTAGAGCGGCAACCTTTTAGCTTGGACGATCGAGTTTGGATTGCGGCGGATGTACGGATCGATAGTCGAAGGGAATTAATCGAAAAGTTACAAGCTAAAGGGTGTAGGAGTCTGGAAAAAGCAACAGATGTAGAACTGATCCTGAATGCTTACGATATTTGGGGAGAGGATTGCGTTAAACATCTGTTGGGTGACTTTGCTTTTGCGATTTGGGATCGCAGAAAGCAGCGATTATTTTGCGCTAGAGATCATTTTGGCGTCAAACCTTTTTACTACGCGCTGGTGGAAAATTGTCTGATTTTTAGTAATACGCTAAATTGCCTGAGACTTCATCCTAAGGTATCGAATCAGCTAAATGACTTAGCTATTGCCGATTTTTTGCTGTTTGATGGCAATCAAAAACTAGATACAACGGCTTTTGCAGGTATTAAGCGTCTAAAACCCGCAAACTATTTGGTTTGTGGGGGAGAAAATTTACAATTAACTCGTTATTGGCAATTACCTGTAGATGGCTATATCCGCTATCAACAAGCAAATGATTATGTGGAGCATTTTCAGGAATTAATGGAAATCGCGGTAGCGGATAGGTTGAGAACTGATAAAGCTGGTGTCTTTATGAGTGGGGGATTGGATTCTACTACTGTCGCTGCTGTAGCTGGGAAAGTACTCTCAAAACAGTATGTAAATTTTGACTTGCGGGCTTATACGATCGTCTACGATAAGTTAATTCCCGATCGAGAGCGTTACTATTCAGGATTGGTAGCTGAAGCTTTAGGGATGCCGATTCATTATTTGGTAGCGGATGACTACCAGTTATTCGATCGGTGGGACAAACCGGAATGGTTTTTGCCGGAACCGGTGAATAACCCTTTTTTGGCCATTTTAGTGGATAAATTTAAAGAAGTTGCCAATTACAGCCGAGTGGTGTTGACTGGATATGGTGGCGATCCGGTTTTGTATGCTTCGGCTTCTTACTTTTTCGATTTGCTCAAAAATTGGCAATGGGAAAGTTTAGCCCGGGGTATCTGGCAATATTTGCGATCGAATAGTCGCCTACCTGCTATCGGTTTGCGTACTCAAGTTAAGCGGTGGTTGGGGCTGGCACGTCCTTGGCGTCCTAGTTATCCTGAATGGTTAAATGGAGATTTGGCAAGTCGTTTGGATTTGCGATCGCGTTGGGAAAAACTGACCAGTACGAGTACGCCTTCTCATCCTATTCGATCGGAAGCATATGATGCGATGGTAGCATCGACTTGGCCTTCTTTTTTTGAAAGTTACGATCCGGGGGTGACGGGTTTTCCAGTTGAGGTAAGACATCCATTTTTTGACTTGCGATTGGTAAATTATTTGTTGGCAATTCCACCGATACCTTGGTTTGTCAGTACAC
>CAZJJR010000198.1:9370-12327 GCA_964546365.1 uncultured bacterium
AGTTTACCGGAAACCGTTCGTCAGCGTCCCAAAGCTTTCTTAGCTGGTGACCCATTGGTACAAATTTTGGAGGGAACTCAAGAAAATTGGCTAAATAGATGGGAATTTTCACCAGCGATGGCAGAGTATATTAATTTAGATGTTTTAAGATCTATTTCCGAAAGGAGAACTGAAAATAGTGAAGTTTGGATTAATATCCGTCCCCTGAGTCTTGCTTATTGGTTACAACAATTAGAAACTATTAACTGCTAACAGGAGAAATATTATGCGATCGAATAATCAAACACCAAAGAAAAAAGCATATCACAGCCCTACGCTGGTAGCTTACGGCGATATACGAGAGATGACGCAGGGAGGTAATGGTAGGTCAAATATTGACAGTCCGGCTAACCCGCAAAATCCTACTTTTAAAAGTGGTGGATAGTCAGCTAATCACTATTTAAGTTACTAGTGATGGGGGTGGGGGTGAGGGGGAGATAGTTTAGTTTGAAAATTTTTATCAAAGCTGGTGAATGGGAAATTTAAAGGCACATCAGTTTATTAATTTTCTGTAATCTAGCCAACTAATTAATCAGAGCTTTTGTGCATTTTAGTTATCGTGTATTTGGCCTGCATCTTAATTCAAATTTGCTTATTCCGGGATTACTAGCTTTGAGTAATAGCTGGGAAGCTGATGTACGAATATGGTTAGATGTTACACCATCTTGGTTAAGCGAACATTCTCAAGTTTCATCAAGGGTATGGTACGTCAGTCCTTATGTGGATAAAGACAATCATCCCGTGATGACGATATGGAAATTAATGGATGGGGCTTATTTTCAGATTATTTATTGCGATCGTACTCAGTTTATCGTTAACCAAACAGGCACGGAAATTTGGTCAATTTGGCCGGATAATTTAACGTTGGAGGATACGGCAACTTATTTGCTTGGGCCAGTATTGGGGTTCGTGTTGCGTCTGCGGGGTGTAGTCTGCTTGCACGCTAGTGCGGTAGCGATTGGCAATCAAGCGATGGCCATAGTTGGGCCAGGAGGCGCTGGGAAATCGACGACGGCAGCTGCTTTGGCAAAATCTGGTGTGGCAGTGTTGGCAGATGATGTGGTGGCACTGTTGGATCGAGATGGTAAATTTTGGGTACAGCCTGCTTATCCCCGTTTGCGTCTATGGCCTACATCTGTTCAAGCTCTTTATGGTAAGCCCGATATTTTACCATGTCTGACACCAAATTGGGATAAACGTTACTTAGATTTAACCCAAAAAGATTACCGATTTCAGCAAGAACCATTACTTTTGACAGCTATCTATATTTTAGGCGATCGCTCTCCCTCTTTAGAAGCACCTTGGGTAGAAACAATACCTGATAACACCGCTTTAATCTCTTTGGTAAAAAACACTTACATGAATAATTTGTTAAACAAAGATATGCGTGCCAAAGAGTTTGATTTGTTGAGCGATATAGTCAATAAAGTAACAGTTAAAAAAGTGATTCCCAACCAAGAAACGGCTTATTTATCCAAGCTTTGTCAACTAATTTTAGAAGATTTTCAAAAAGTTTATCAAGTTATATGAGTAATCGAAAATAAATTTTGACTATTTATTGTTTGCGGTTCTATCTCAATTAATAAAAACAATAGTGAATGAAAATGTATAGTATCTTTGGTTATGGCAATATGATTGCCGATCGCGTTCGCATGGATGCTTATTATAAAGCATTAAAAGCGGTGGTAACACCCAATTCAATCGTACTAGATATTGGTACGGGAACGGGAATTTTTGCCTTACTTGCTTGTCAGTTGGGTGCTAAAAAAGTTTATGCTATTGAACCAAGCGATGCGATTGAAGTAGGAAAAAAGATAGCCAATATAAATGGATATAGCGATCGCATTCAATTTATTCAACAATTTTCAACTAATGTTAGATTGCCAGAATTAGTTGATATTGTTATATCAGATTTACGCGGTACTTTACCTTTACTCAAATCCCATATTCCGGTAATCATTGATGCTAGAAAACGCTTGCTGTCTCCCGATGGGATATTAATTCCTCAACGAGATATTTTGTGGGCAGCAGTTGTAGAAGCGCCCGAATTGTACAGCCCCATTGTCGATGTTTGGAAAAAAAACGCCTACGGTTTAAACATGGCAATGGTGCGGCAAATTGTGCTTAATAATTGGAGTAAAGGTAGAATAAATTCAGAGCAACTTTTAACAACACCTCAATCTTGGGTAACTCTCGACTATACAACTATCAACAGCCCTGACGTTAGCGCCCAATTAAATTGGATCGTAACCCGCAATGGCACAGCACATGGATTAAGTATTTGGTTTGATGCAATTTTAGCAGAAGGGATCGGTTTTTCCAACGCCCCAAGTATGCCTGAATTGGTTTATGGCATGGGTTTTCTTCCCTGGTTAACACCTGTTTCTTTGGCAATTGGCGATACAGTTTCCGTTACTTTACAAGCTAATTTAGTGGGCGATGATTATATTTGGCGATGGAATACTTGTATTTTAGATCGGGGAAATCCAACAAAAGTTAAGGCAAAGTTTCAGCAGTCAACTTTTTTCGGGATGCCTGTATCTCTGCAACAATTGGGTAAAAGTGCTGCTAACTACGTACCGAAAATCAATGAAGAGGGAGAAATCGATCGGCTAATTTTGAATTTGATGAGTAGCGGGAAGACGATAGGCGATATTGCTAGTATGGTATGGGAACAATTTCCCACCCGTTTTGTCAGTTGGCACGATACCTTAAAGCGAGTTACGGAACTATCTAGAAGATATAGTTGAGAAACTAGAAATATAAAGTAATAGAATGACTGTTAAATTTTATTTGATCAAGAATAAGCTACAAAATTGTTTAAGTCAGTTACCGTATTTACCCAAAACGATTGCCTTAGTATGGGCTTCTGCGAAAAATTGGACAATTGCTTGGAGTGTTTTATTAGTAATACAAGG
>CAZJJR010000199.1:0-12151 GCA_964546365.1 uncultured bacterium
AAAACCGGGTTAATTGAAACACCCCTAGCATTTCAAATAGGGGTAATGGAAACTTATAACGCCGTTTTGGGAACCACCATCAACGTTACCAATATTAGCGAATTGATTCAGGCAATTAATGATGCTAATAGCGAGGCGGGTATTTACGCTGGTGCTGACACTATTAACTTAGCTGCTGGAACTTACACTTTAACATCAGCTAGCGATACTAGCGATACTAATTGGGGAAAAACGGGTCTGCCGAGAATCACATCTCAAATTACCATCAACGGAAATGGTGCGGTTATTGATGGGGGTTTTCAAGATTGGCGTATTTTCCGAGTTGATACTGCTGTCGGCAACCTGGCACTTAACAATATTACTGTTCAGAACGCACGAGTTCAGACTGGCATCTTCGGGGGTGACGCTGGCGCACTTTTGAACACTGGCGGTATCGTCACGATTAATAACAGCACTTTTACCGGGAACCAAGCAAATGACGACGGTGGTGCTATTGTCAATTTTCAAGGCACTATAACTATTGAAAATAGCACCAGTAGTAATAATCAAGCACAGGGCGGTGGAACAGCCGGTGGTGGAGGAATCGAAAATCAAGCTGGTACGCTAAACCTTATTAACAGCACTATCAGCAATAATATTTCTGAAGGTAGCGGAACGGATGGTGGCGGCGGTATTCGCAATCGTGGCGGTGGCATCGTACAGATTACAAATAGCACCATTGCTTTTAATAAAGCTACTACTAATGGTGGAGGTTTACTCAACATTGACGGTAATGTTACTGTTAGTAACTCCCTAATTGCTAGAAACACTTTCAATAGCAACCTCAATGTTTCGGGTGCGGATGTTGCTGGCACATTCAGTAGCAGTGGTTACAACTTAATAGGCAATGCAGATGGCGGCAGTGGTTTCACTTCCACAGGGGATATAACTGGTACATCAGCAAGTTTAATCGATCCTTTACTTGCTTCATTAGCTAATTACGGCGGTTCCACACAAACCCACGCTTTACTACCAGGAAGTCCCGCCATTGATGCAGGTACAAACGCATCAGCTACAGACCAACGGGGTATTACTCGTCCCGTCAGCGGTACGGCAGACATTGGTGCTTTTGAATCGCAAGGTTTCACCGTCACTATTACAGGCGGTAACAATCAAAATACATTAGTTAATACTACTTTCACCAATCCTCTAAATTTAACAGTCAGTAGTGCATTTAGCGAACCAGTAGACGGCGGTCAAATCAGCTACACATTACCGGGTAGCGGTGCAAGTGCAACGCTCAATACCAACCCTGCTACCATTGCTGGCGGTACGGTAAGCGTTAATGCCACTGCCAACGGTACTGCTGGCACATATAGCGTTACAGCAGGAGGCAAAGGGATCGCTACTTCTGCAAATTATACCCTTACCAACAATCCCGATTTTGTTACCGTTAGCATTGATAGTCCTACAATTATCGAAGGAACTGGCGGTACAAAAAATCTCGCATTTACTATCAGTATTTCCGGTGCGACTACCGTTCCCGTAAGTGTAGATTACGGCACTGTAGACGCTTCTGCCAAAGCAGGTAGCGACTATACGACGACAACGGGAACCGTTAATTTTATTGTTGGAGGTTCCACTACTCAAACTGTTAATATTCCCATCACCACTGATAATACTAATGAAGCTGAAGAAACCTTACAAGTTCAACTCAGCAATGCTGTTAATGCCATAATTTCTCCTACAGCAGGAACTGGTACGGGTACTATTCAAAATGACGATATTCCCTCAGTTAGCATTACTCCTGTTAGCGTATTGGAAGGAACTGGCGTCGGTACAACTACTGGTAACTTTACTGTTAATTTATCTAACCCAACCGATATCCCCATCACGGTTAATTACAGCACCGCAAATGGTACTGCTAATTCAGCAACAGATTACACTGCTGCCACTGGTACGCTTACCTTCGATAACTTAAGCGGAACATCGCAAAACATCGCAGTTAATATCACTCGCGACGACATCTACGAACCGGACGAAACTTTCACCGTTAATTTAACGAATACCGGTGCTAGTAATGCTACTGCCAGCGCAACGGGTACAATTACAAACGATGATTCCCTGCCGCAAATTTCGATCGGCGATGTCACGGTAACTGAAGGCAATTCCAGTACAACCAAAGCAACATTTACCGTTAAACTTTCTAACCCTAGCACTCAAGCAGTCACCGTAAATTATGCTACTTCTAACGGAACTGCTACCACCGCAGATAGCGATTACACGCCAATTTTATCTACACCGATTACTTTCGCATCTGGGGAAACTGAAAAAACGATCGATATTCTCGTTAATGGCGATACTACATTTGAAACTGACGAAACTTTTAACGTCAATTTAACAGGCGCAAGTAACGCAACAATTTCAGATGCAACGGGTGTAGGAACCATCTCCAACGATGATACCCAACCAACCATTAGCATCAACGATGTTACGGTAACAGAAGGAAATTCCGGCACAACTAATACCACTTTTACCGTTAGTCTCTCCAACGCCAGCAGTCAAGCAATCACCGTCAATTATGCCACTTCTGACGGTACGGCAACCACAACAGATAGCGATTACACGGCGATTTTATCTACACCAATTACTTTCAATCCAGGCGAAACTAGCAAAACAATTACTGTTGCAGTAAATGGCGATAACAAATTTGAGCCTAACGAAACTTTTAACGTCAATCTCAGCGGCGCAACTAACGCGACGATTGCTGATAATCAAGGTGTAGGAACCATCACCAACGATGACGCTCAACCCACTATTTCCATTGATGATGTCACCGTCACCGAAGGGAATTCTGGCACAACTACCGCCACTTTTACCGTTACACTTTCTACTGCTAGCGCCGAGACGGTTACTGTTAATTATGCCACTGCTGACGGGACTGCGAAAGCAACTGATTCAGATTACACTTCAATCTCCACCAATACTATTAGTTTTGCACCGGGAGAAACCAAGAAAACCATTGATGTTGCCATTACTGCTGACACTATATTTGAAGCTGACGAAACTTTCAACATCAATCTCAGCGGCGCTAATAATGCGACAATTGCCGATAATCAAGGTTTAGGAACCATCACTAACGACGATACTCAACCAACCATTAGCATCAACGATGTCAGTGTAGCAGAAGGAAATTCGGGAACTACAAAAGCAACCTTTACCGTTAAGCTTTCCAACGCCAGCAGCGAAACCGTTACAGTTAATTACGCTACTGCTGATGGAACGGCTACTATTGCAGATAGCGACTACACGGCGATTCCATCTACTACCTTGACATTCGCCGCCGGGGAAACTGAAAAAACGATCGATGTTTTCGTTAACAGCGATACTAAATTTGAAGCTGACGAAACTTTCAACATTAATTTAACTGGTGCGACTAACGCAACGATTGCTGATAACCAAGGTGTAGGAACCATCACTAATGATGATACCCAACCTACTATTTCCATCAACGATGTCACCGTCACCGAAGGAAATTCCAGTACAACTACCGCCACGTTTACAGTTAGTCTTTCTAATGCCAGCAGTCAAGCAGTCACCGTAAACTACGCTACTTCTGATGGAACTGCTACCACCGCAGATAGCGACTACACTGCCGTTACCTTGACACCAATTACTTTTAATCCTGGCGATACCAACAAAACTATCACTGTCACTGTAAATGGCGATACTAAATTTGAAGCTGACGAAACTTTCAACGTCAATTTAACGGGTGCAAATAACGCCACAATTGCAGACGCAACGGGTGTAGGAACCATTACTAATGACGATACCAAACCCACCGTCAGCATCAGTCCCACAAATATTACCAACCCTGAAGGCAATTCCGGGACAGCAGCTTACACCTACAATATCACTCTTTCTAACGCCAGCAACCAAACAGTAACAGTCAATTACAGCACCAACGATGGAACTGCAACTGTTGCGGATAACGATTATATAGACAATGATGGAAACCTGACTTTTAATCCAGGCGACCCCTTAACTAAAACCGTTACTGTTAACGTTAATGGCGATAACAAATTCGAGTCTGATGAAAACTTTACCGTCAAACTAAACAGTGCTACCAATGCTGATTTAGGTACTACAACGGAAGTGACAGGTACGATTACCAATGACGATACTCAACCTACCGTCACCATTTCACCTGCCACAATTACTAACAATGAGGGGAATTCTGGAACCACAGCTTACACTTACACGGTTACTCTTTCTAGTCCTACAAGTCAACCAGTTACCGTTAACTACAGCACCAACGATGGAACAGCAACTGTTGCGGATAACGATTATGCAGACAATGATGGAAACCTGATTTTTAATCCAGGTGACCCATTGACAAGAACCATCACGGTTAACGTTAATGGTGATAACAAATTCGAGTCTGATGAAACTTTCACCGTCAAACTAAATAATGCTACCAACGCCATTATAGGTGCTACCTCTCAAGTAACAGGTACAATTACCAATGACGATTCTCAACCGACAATTTCAATTAACGATGTTACCCGCAGCGAAGGAAAATCTGGTACGACTAATTTCGACTTTACGGTAACTCTTTCTAGTGTTAGTTCTTTACCTGTTAGCGTTAGCTACAGTACCGCAGATGGAAGTGCTACAGCAGGCAGTGACTACAATCCTATTCCCGCTACTCAACTTACTTTTAATCCGGGAGAAACTTCTAAGACTATCTCGGTTGCTGTCAATGGCGACCCATTAATCGAAAGTGACGAAAACTTTTTTGTCAACTTATCTAATCCTACTAATGGGATAATAGCTGATAACCAAGGCGTTGGTACTATTACTAATGATGATAACGCGCCTACTGTCAGCAACATCGACAAATCAGGGAACGAAGACAGCGATATCAGTTTTAGCGTTGCCGACTTTACTAATAAATTCAGTGATGTTGATGGGGATAGCTTAAGCAAAATCAAAATTGCTTCTCTTCCCAGCAATGGGACGCTGAATTTGGGTGGTAGCAATGTTACTGCAAACCAAGAAATTGTTGCTGGTGATTTAGGTAACCTGCGTTTTACTCCCAATGTTAACTGGAATGGTTCTACTAGTTTTGGTTGGAACGGGTTTGATGGTAATAACTATGCTAATAGTGGTGCAATTGTTAATTTAACAGTTAATCCCGTTAACGATGCGCCTTTCATTACTATTCCGTTTACTAGTAAAACCGCCACTGTCAGTGACTTGTTCAACTTCACTTTTCCTGCTGATACTTTCCAAGATATTGATGTTGGTGATAACCTTAGTTACACTGCCACTTTAGTTAACGGTAATCCACTTCCAAATTGGTTATTTTTCAACCCGTTTACTCGAAATTTTGTTGGTATTCCCAACGCTAGTGATGTGGGAACTTTTACTCTTTTATTAACAGCAATTGATAATGCTGGTGCTAGCGTTACTAATCCATTTAATTTAACAGTTACTAATCCAGATCCTAATTGCTTTTGCGAACAAATTATTCGTCCTAGTTTGGATAGCCTCACTGGACTAGATACCAACCCCAATTTAGTTGATATTACTCAATTCGGTACTAACGATAACGATACTTTAATGGGTACCGATGTGAGAGAAGAATTTTATGGTTTTGATGGGGACGATCTCTTATTAGGAAATGTTGGTACGGATAACTTAATTGGTAATTTCGGTAACGATACTGCTTTTGGCGGAGGCGATCGCGATTGGATATCCGGCAATTCTGGTGACGACATCATCAACGGTAATGAAGGCAATGACATCATCAACGGTAACGAAGGTAACGATATTGCCAGAGGGGGAGAAGGTAACGACTTAGTACGGGGAGGTCAAAATGATGACATTTTATGGGGAGATTTGGGAGATGATACGCTGGGTGGCGATAAAGGCAACGATACCTTATTTGGCGGTACTAGCGAAATTGATACTACGGATGGACGAGATTTAATATTTGGCGGTACGGGTAATGATTTACTCAACGGTAACGCTGGTAACGATACCTTGTTTGGCGAAGATGGTAACGATACGGTGCGCGGTGGTCAAAATGATGACATAGTTTGTGGTGGTGTCGGGGATGATATGCTGTTTGGCGATCGCGGAAATGATAGCCTGTGTGCTGGTGATGGAAATGACACTGTTTATGGAGGCAATGGCAGCGATTTTGCGATCGGTGCAAATGGAGAACGAGATTATTTATGCGGCGGTTTAGGAAATGACTGGCTTTTCGGCAATGAAGGAGAGGATTGGCTAAATGGAGAAGAAGGAGAAGATACCCTGTTTGGTGGTAAAGATAATGACACGCTAATTGGTGGTGCTGACAACGATCGCCTGATTGGAGATCTCGGTAACGACTTCCTCACTGGCGGTAGCGGAAGCGACCTATTTATCTTGGCAGCCGGAAAAGGAAGCGATGTCATCGCTGATTTCCAAGATAATCAAGATTTGTTCGGTTTAAGTGGTGGTATGACTTTCCAAGATTTAGCCATCTCTCAAAGTAGCGATCGCACTTTCATCAACTTAAAAAGCAACGGCGAACTGCTAGCCACTTTGTATGCAGTCCAAGCAAACGCGATCGAACAATCGGACTTTATCTCTTTAATTTAAGGCACATTGACCAACCACTTACTAGCAATCGGCATTCGCCAGCCAGTACCAAAAGCGCGATCGGTAATTTTCAACCCAGGAGGTGCTTGTCGCCGTTTAAATTCCGATCGCGCTACTAATTTAATCACCCGATTTACCACATCCGGATCGTGTCCTGCTAGCACAATTTCCTTAGCTGATTGATGATAATTAACAAACCGTTCCAAAATATCATCTAATATCTCATAAGGAGGCAGAGAATCTTGGTCTACTTGTCCCGGTTTTAGTTCGGCGCTAGGTGGTTTAACTAACACGTTTTCGGGAATAATTTCCCTCTGACGATTTAGCCATTGGCACAAAGAATAAACGCGGGTTTTCGGTACATCGGCAATGGCGGCTAATCCTCCATTCATATCACCGTAAAGAGTGCAGTAACCTACAGCCATTTCCGATTTATTGCCAGTTGAAATCAGGAGATAACCAAACTTATTAGCAATTGCCATTAATAAATTACCCCTGATCCGGGATTGGATATTTTCTTCGGCAATGCCAAACTCAGTACCAGCAAACAGATCTGCCAAACTTTCGTCATAACTTTTCATTAAACCGCCGATTGGCAACAAATTTGTTTTAATTCCCAAATTTTCACCTAATGCTAAAGCATCTTTCACCGAATGATCGGAACTATAGGGAGAAGGCATCAAAACACCCAATACATTTTCTGCACCCAACGCTTCAGCTGCGATCGCAGCTACTAATGATGAATCTATGCCACCACTTAAACCAAGCACAATTTTAGTAAACCCGCATTTTCGTGCATAATCTCGCACTCCTAGCACCAAAGCCTGCCAAATTTCTTCATCGTAACTTTCTGGCATTTCTGCTATTGATGCTGTCAGCAATTTTCTTTCTTTTTTAGAGAATTTCAAACATACCACATCTTTTTTAAATGCAGGCAGAGAACAAACTAAATCTCCATGACTATTTAAAGCAAAACTAGCGCCATCAAAGATTAGATCGTCATTTCCTCCTACTTGATTAGCATAGATAATCGGTCTTTGATGACGCACCGCACTGTGGCGCAGCATATCTTTCCGCAATTGTTGTTTGCCTACCGAATAAGGAGAAGCCGACAAATTAACAATTAAATCCACTCCTAATTCAGCTAAATCAGCAATTGGATTATCTGGATAGGTTCGTTTACCCCAAAAGTTTTCATCGTTCCATAAATCTTCGCAAATGGTGACGCCAATTCGCAGATTATCTAAAACGAAAAAATTAGAATGTTTTCCCGGCTCAAAATAGCGATTTTCGTCAAAAACATCGTAAGTAGGTAATAACCTCTTGTGAAAGCTTTGTTGAATCTTTCCTTGTTCTAACAAAGCAATACTGTTAAATAAAGACTTGCCACCGTTGCTAGAAGCATTTATATTTGGTTCGACTGTTCCTACTAATACTGCTAAATTCGGTGGCAATTCCTTTGCTAATTGTTGCAAAGTAATTGCCATTTCCTCTACAAAGCTGGGATTGAGTAACAAATCTCGTGGTGGATATCCGCATAAAGAAAGTTCTGGCGTTAGCAACAAACGCGCACCTAATTCAGATGCTTGTCTGGCGCTATTAAGAATTTGTTGAGCGTTATTGGTGAGGTCACCAATCGTGGGGTTTAGTTGTGCGATCGCAATTTTCATATTATTTGTCATTTGTCATTTGTTATTGGTCATTGGTTATTTGTTATTAGTCATTTGTCATTTGTCATTTGATATGTTGCCTATAGATTTTATGTAGGCATTTAATTTTGGGGGTAGTTAGTTTATTATGACTTTGAGTTTACTCACATCTTGCAGGAGGTAGAACCTCCCAAACCTCGTTCCCAGGTTGAACCTGGGAACGAAAAATTGAGGCTCTGCCTTTTAGCACAAGCCTGAGTTTATCTACTTGTTCTGCTGTTAATATATTTAGACTTGGCCAATATTCCCAGCCATTCACAATTTCCCATATTTCATCGCTCAACCTCTCCGCTAATTGATAAATTTGCAAATCTTGAAACCTCTTACTCGACATTATTGTATCTCCTCTTTTCGTAATTTATTTTTTTATTTATTAGCCAGTAACCAATGACTAATGACTAATGACAAATAACTAAATAAACACTAAAGGTTTATCTTTAAAAGGTGCAAAAGCTTCTGCATCAAATCGATACAAACTAGCAGGACGACCAGCACCTCGCGAAACTTTTACGCCTGTATCGCACAAAAAGCCTAACTTTAATAAGCGAGCGCGAAAATTAGAATAATCTGAAAAATTTTCGCCTAAAACAGTGGTGTAAAGTTGATACAAATCGCTGAGAGTAAATAAATCTGGTAACACATCAAAAGCCACCGGACTATACTCTAATTTATTTCGCAAACGGCGATAACCATATTCGAGAATTTGATTGTGATCGAAGGCTAATTGTGGCACTTGCTCGATCGGATACCAAGCAATTCCACTCACTCCATCGGCAATTAATTCTGCTTCGGCAAATCTCACTAAAGCAAAATAACTCACTGATAAATAGCGCACTCCAAAACTTTCCGGTGCTTCTCTGGGGTCGCGACTTGGCCCACCAAAGGTGTATAACTGCTCTAAATAGAGATTTTTTACCTTAATTTTCTCGGCCAAAATTCGATAAGCGGCATCTTCTAGAGATTCTCCTTGTCTAACTAGCGTCCCCGGTAAGCACCATTGACCAATGAAAGGTTCATCGTGGCGCATTACTAATAGAACGAGGAGTCTGTTTTGGTCTGTATCGACAGAAAAAATAACGTTATCTACCCCAACTTTAAAATCGGCTAAAGGGTGTTTTCTTAGCGGATCGGCAATCTTTTTTACGTTGCGTCCTGACATGCGTACAATTGCTCTCGATGAATATATGCCTCGACAGGAGGCGTTAGTGCTTCCCTATCTCCATTTTCACGATAAGCTGTAGAAGAAACATCTGGCCCGGTAACAGATGCGATCGCAATCTTCGCTCCCATCTGCCTCAACCGCTCGATACCTGCTTGTTCTACGGCATATCCCGGTCTAGGCACGACTAGTAGTTGCACTTGTCGTAACAAATCTTCAACTCGATACCAACGAGGTAACTGGTTAATTAAATCCGAACCTATCACCAATGTCAGTTCTGCACCAGGCCACTTTTCTTTCGCTTTTTGTAGGGTTTCCAACGTGCGACGGCTACTCAATTCTTGATGTATACCGATATTATGTCTTGGCGGATCGATATCCTCGATCGACAATCTCAACATGGTAGCTCGATGTTGTAAAGGTGTTTGATGAACCTTTAAGGGATTATCGGACGCCCAAGCTGCTACCCAGTCATAATGTTGGGATAGCCAATTCAAAATTGCTTGATGTCCGGCGGTTGGAGGATCGGCGCTAGTACCGAAAAGAGCTATGTTAATCATTGGTCGATCGATTTTAGATTTTAGATTTTAGATTGAAGAATTGGCTGCAAGGATGAATGGAGAAGCTTGAAATATTTGCGGCTTAAAACATTTTCCATGCCCTATGCCCTATACCCCATGCCGAAAGAATTACCGTTTTGTTTTGTAAGTTAACTGTTGGAGTGGGTCGGAAATTTCCATTGGTGGCGAGGTGGGTCGATCCAGTTGGCGAGTTTGGGGTGGTAGACTGGCAACGGAAGCGGCAGCGCGATCGCAAATTTGCTCTAAACTTTCCCCCCACATCCGCTTACCTTGGCTGAAAACTAACTGCAATAAAGGTTGTTCTTCCATTGGTTGTTCCGACATCAGTCCCAATCGATCCGAAATCATCTCACCGTTTTCAATTCGACGGAAGATTTGTTTGCGACCGGGATAAGAAATTTTATTACTAGATTGCTTCATCGTGGGAATGCCATCAATTTCTACCAGTTTGTAAACTCCATTGACTGGCGCACCAGTTACTAATCGAGTTCCCAAACCGAAACCATCGATGCAAGCACCAGACTGTTTTAACCGGGCAATTTCCCACTCATCTAGATCTCCAGTAGCAAAAATCGGTACTCCAGGCAACAGCGATCGCACTTGTTTCGATAAACTAACTAAATCTCCCGAATCCAACCGCACTCCCGATAATTGTAATTCCCCCGCATTTACTCTTTCTGCTAACTGTTTAGCAGCTGCTAAAGGATCGTAAGTATCGATTAACAAAGGTGCGCCCGGAAAATAGCGATGAAAAGCCGCAAACGCCTCCATCTCGCTACCGCTAGTTGCCGTTAACGCCATCACCAAAGAATGCGCCATCGTACCGCTCGGTTTTTGGCCCAATTTCAGCGCCGCCAGCACGTTAGATGTCGCATCCAAACCCCCCGCCAAGGCAGCCCGTGCCGCCCACAGAGAAGCTTGAGCGCTAAAAGCCCGTCGCGTCCCGAATTCCAGCAAAGTTGCTTGTGGGCCAGCCACATCCCGCAACCTAGCCGCCCTCGTCGCCACCAACGTTTGGTAATTCAGCACGTTCAGCAGATAAGTTTCCACCACCTGAGCTTGCCATAACGGTGCTTCTACCCGCAGCAAAGGTTGATTGGCAAATACCGCCGTTCCCTCTGGTAGAGCCCACACATCCCCCGTAAAACGAGCTTCTGCCAATCGCGACCAGAATTCCTTTGGTGCGTGCTGAAAAATACCAGTTGCCTGCAAAGCTTCCAGATGTTCTGGCGTAAAGCGAAATTGTTCTAAATATTCTAGGGCTTGTTGCAAACCCATCGCGATTAAGTAACCGAAACCTTCTGGCAATCGTCGGGTAAATAGCTCGAAACTGGCTTGTCGATCGTCTAAACCTTCACCAACGTAGCACGCCGCCATCGTCAGTTGATAAAGGTCGGTTAACAAGCTCAAATCTTCAGAATCAACCGTAAGTTCTTTGGTTCGTAAGCTTTCGGTTGTGGGAAGATTACCACTCAGGTGTAAACGGTTCAATTCGGGGGCAATATTCATGGCCCAGCTTCCTAGCACGATCTTTGGTTTCAATTATAGTAGATTTCACCAAAATACTGTCAAGTCATTTTTCTGAAGTTTTGATAAAGCTAGCCCGATCGAGCAATATTTTCCTTTATTTGAGCGAATATAAATATTTATATAATTTACTTAATAGTAATTTTCTCAAAAATATTACCAGTTTCACGCACATTTAGCAGAATCAGGAGTAAATTAGCTCTTCCCATTTTCTCTTTCTCTTCCCTTTTCCTATAAAACAAGCTAACAAATATCACAAAACATTAAAAAACTGTACGGTTTTTTCCTTAAACTCAACAAGTAGCTGAGTCATAAACAAAGTATTGCAACAATAATCAAACAAGTATTGCGAAATTGTACGCTACCACCAAATTTATCGATAATTAGAGTTAGAGGTACTAAAAAGTATCTGATTCAGAGCAAACGGAACATTTGAACGGGAGAGTATTTACTATGACTGTCTACCAAATGTTTGATCGAGTTACCCAATTCTTTTTAGAAGCGGCTGCTCGCATTTTTGGCCCAACCGATGATGCTTATCCAGT
>CAZJJR010000200.1:0-12132 GCA_964546365.1 uncultured bacterium
CTGGTGAAGCTGCTCCGGTAGCTTTAACTGCTCCTGCGATCAATGGCTAATTGCTATCAGGCATAGCTAATTAAATAACAAAAAAGCGCTCTCTTTTCGGGGGCGCTTTTTTGTTCAAAATAGTTTTTTTAGCTAAATTCAATGTAAACATTTTTCATCTTGCGGCGAGTAATCCGCGCAGTTAGTTGCTCTTTCAGTCATTGCATCGGAAGGATTTACCGCACACTTTAGATAATGATTACCAGAAAAATAACGGCATTTTTTACAAGGAACTTCATCTAAACGTTTAATGTTAAAAGAAATTTCTTCTTTAATAAATGTCCATCTTTTTAAGACTGCAAAAAAAATTACCGAGCAACCTAGCAGCATCCCAATAGGTGCCCACAATATTAGAAAATCTGCTAAATTTCCACTGTTTCCGGTATATGGCTTACTGTTATCTATTTTTGTTTCGCTCACTGATGTGGATTTAAAATTATTTTTCGCTACTCCATATTGACTGGCAAATTCATCAGCATACATGATGGTTAACCTCTGATAATTATCTTAGGATAGATGAGAATTTAAGGAATGGTTCGAGCTAATTGAGAGAAATATTTAGCTTGATGATGGAAAAATAAGGAATTTAAAAAAACTTTATCATCTCCATAAGAATGATTCCTCAGAAGATGACTCTTATAGATATAACAAAAAATATATTTTCATTTATCTACCGAAAGTTTAGCTCGGACATTATGGTTATATATCCAGAGAAATAAATGAAATTCATTATTTTTTGTATCAAATTGCGCTATTTTACTCTACATTGCGATACCGTTCTCCACAGGAAAATATTTAAGCTATTGGTTTAGGCAGAAGTTACTAAGAACAAGCTGGCAGATGAGTAACATCAAGTACAGTTAATCAATAAGCATAGTCGTAATTTAGGGTATTGGACTGGACGCGATATAACTATGTTTAGTGATGGTAGTTAATTTGGGGATGTGGTTTTTAAAGGAATCTCGATCGCGAATTCCGTCTGGTGACCTAATTCAGAGTTACATTTAAGCGTACCGTGATGTTTTTCCACGATAATTTGATAACTAATGGATAATCCCAATCCCGTACCTTTTCCTACAGGTTTGGTGGTGAAAAAGGGATCGAACAAACGTTGTTTGACATTGGATGAGACGCCTGGGCCATTATCAATAATCCGAATTAAAATTCGCTCGTTCGATATTTCTTCGTTTTCCGAAAGTAATGAGTCTTGACTAGTCACTGTTTCGGTAATTATCGAAATTTGGGGAGTAAAAGAAGAGTCCTGGCTAATTTTTTGTTCTAAAGCGTCAATCGCATTATTTAAAATATTCATAAATACCTGATTTAGCTGACCTGGATAACAATCTACTTTCGGTAATTTCCCATAATTTTTAATTACTTCAATTGCGACTCGGCTGGGTTGTTCTTTCAATCGATGTTGTAAAATTAGCAGAGTGCTGTCAATGCCTGAATGTAAATCGACTTGTTTGCTTTCTGCTTCTTCAAGACGGGAAAAGTTTCGCAAAGATAAGACTATTTCCTTGATACGCTTTGCGCCTTCTTGCATGGAACCAAGCAATCTTTGAAAATCTTGAGTGATAAAATCAAGCTCGATGTTTTCAATTTCATCGGAAATTTCTATAGGTGGTTTGGGATAATATTTTTGATAAAGTTTAATCAAATTAGTGAGGCTGGAAGCATATTCAATTGCTGGTGAGATATTGCCATAAATAAAACTAACTGGGTTGTTAATTTCATGAGCGATACCAGCTACTAATTGCCCCAAACCAGCCATTTTTTCATTATGCACTAATTGAGCTTGGGCACTTTTTAGTTTGTGCAAAGTAATTTCTAGTTGTAAGGCTTTGGAACGTTCCCGCGCTTCTGATTGTCGCAATGCCATTTCTACCGTTTTGCGTTCGATAATTTCATTTTTGGCTTGCTCGAATAAGATGGATTGCTGAATGGCGATCGCTAATTGCACGCTGAGTTGTTTGAGAGATTCGATTTCCGAAGAAAGCCATTGTCTGGGACTACAGCAATGATGTGCCATTAACAGCCCCCATAAATTTTTTCCTTGCCGAATGGGAACTACTATTGCTGCTTTGATTTGTAATTGTTTGAGAAACTCGATCTGACACTCGCTTAAACCAGATTTATCAATATCTTCAATGGCAAAAATGGTATTTTCTTGATAAATCAGCACTTCGTTTTGGTGAGAACAATGATTTTGAATATCGATGCCAAGGGTGGGTATCCATCCTTCAATAACTGATTCGACGACGACTACTCCGCTACGATCTGAGTGAAAACGGTAAACGATCGCGCGATCGGTTTGCAAAAACTGTTGCACTTCTTTAACAGCAGTTGTTAAAACTTCTTGCAAATTAAGAGATTGGCGAATGCGTTCTTGCATCACGTTTACCAATCTTTCCCGCAAAACTTGTTGCTGTAAAGCTTCTTCTGCTTGCTTGCGTTCGGTAATATCCATTGCCGTACCGAATAGCCGCAATACTCGACCGGAGTTACTCAGCAGTGCTTTTCCCTTACTGTTAATATATCTGAGTTTTTCATCGAAGCGATAAATTCGATAGTCAATATCATACGGTATCCCCTCAGTCATGGCTGTTTCTAAAACTTGCAAAAAAGAGTCTCGATCTTCTGGATAAACTTGTTTGACAAGTTGAGTAAAAGTGGGTGGTTTTCCTGGCTTACAGCCAAAAATTCGGAATAGTTCGTCTGACCAAGCGATCGTTCCGTTGGTAACGTCAAATTCCCAATTACCGATGTGAGCAATTCTCTGTGCTTCTTGTAAATTATCGGTTAATTTGAGGTTCTCTTCTTCTGCTGCTTTGCGCTCGCTAATATCTAAATTAGTACCCAACATCCGCACGGGATTTCCTAATTCATCCCGGTTGAAAATCTTCCCTTGCGATAAAATCCATTGCCAATTTCCGGATTTATTTTTCATGCGAAATTCTACTTCGTAAATATCCGTATAACCTTGCAGGTGATCGTTTAAAATTTGCAAAACTCTTGGTACGTCTTCTGGATGTAAGAGTTGTTCCCAAGCTTGGTAATTATTTTCAATTTCCCAAGATCCGTAACCCAACATTTTCTTCCACTGTGAATCGAAATAGGTTTTTCCGGTGCGGATATTCCAATCCCACATTCCTAAACCGCTACCTTCTAAAGCCATTTGCAATCTTTCTTCGCTAAAGTGCAAAGCTGCTTCTGTTTGTTTGTCTTTGGTAATATCCCTGGCAATTCCTAAAAAACCAGTAATATTACCAAACGTATCTCGGATCGCCGTTACCGACAGTAACACTGGAAAACGATCGCCATCTTTACGAATATAAGTCCATTCTCTTTCATCGGTTTCTCCTCGCCGTGCTTTCGCCACCAATACTTCAAATCCAGGTTCTATAGCGATGTTCAATTCTTGCGATAATTCTCTAGCGCGTTCGCGGATTTGTTGCGGATCGTGAACGATCGCAGGTGTGGCAATTCCGACTACTTCTGTTGATTGATATCCTAATAGTTGCTGGGCTGCGGTATTAAAGGTATGAATAGTGCCATTAATCGTAGTGCCGATAATTGCGTAGTTGGTACTGTTTAAAACTGCTTGCTGAAAGCTAGCTAGTTCTTCCATTTTTTGGATGGTTTCTCGGCTTTTCTTTCGCTCGATCGCTAACTGTAAGGAGAGAATTAAAATTGTATTATTAATGTTTGTTTTTACTAAATAATCCTGAGCACCAGCCTGAATTAGTTGAATCGCTAATTCGCGATCGTTACAAGCTGTTAATACGATAATCGGAGTTTTCGGGCTATATTCTGCTACTCTAGCTAGGCTATCAAATCCTTGGCTATCTGGCAGGGAAAGGTCTAGTAATATTACATCAAAAACTTGCTGAGTTAAAGCTTTGATGGCTTCCCCAATCCTAGTAACTTTGGTTATACAAGTTGTGGTAATAAAATTAGGTTCTAATAACAGTTCTTCAATTAATTCCGCATCTTCCAAATTATCTTCTATTAAAAGTATTTTTAAATTGTTGCGTTCGCTCCGAGGTAAACAAGTTGTTATCATAATAGGTGATTTTTCCAATTAATATGATACTTTAATTTTAAATTCAATAAAAAATCGTTGTTTATTAATGCCGATCTAGTAGACAAGTATTGAGTTGGCAGTATTTAGTTTTTGTCTGAAGATATACCAGCATAATTTTAGTATGAAACATTATTTTAACACTGAGAACTAGTAAACAGCTACTATTATTTAATTAGAGATAAAACTTTTAGATTTTTTACTGATAAAATTTTAATACAAAAATAAGAAAAAAGTAAAATGTCGATAAAATATTTATAATTATTCATATTTTTTATAGAAAAATTGATAACCTCAACTGTAAAGTTTCAAGTTGAATAAATTAAAGAAACAATGTCAAACCAGTAGTGGCATAGACTTTTCATCACTTCCACCAATCCTTCAAAAGTAACTGGTTTGGCAATAAAAGAATTTGCACCTAAGTCATAGGCGCGAAAAATATCTCCCTTCTGATGGGAGGTCGTTAAAATAACGATCGGTATCGGACGCAAGTTCGGATCGGACTTAATGACGGGTAGTGCTTCTAAACCAGAAATTCCGGGCATATTTAGATCGAGCAATATCAAGTGAGGGCGAGGAGAAGTGCTAGGCGCTTGGTAGTCAGCACGACGGTATAAGTAATCTAGAAGTTGCTCCCCATCTTTAACAAAGTAGAGATTGATAGTTAATTCCACTTCCTGTAAAGCTTCCCGAACTAGAAAACATTGATCGTCGTCATCATTAGCGAGCAAAATAGTAAAGTTTTTACTATATGGAATCATCACTTTTTACTCAATGTCGATTTTTGGCATAGTCAAGCCTTGGCAAAAAAAAGGGGTTGAGCTTTTTTTTGACTTGCCGTTTGCTGTTGTAATTAAGTAAGCAGCTTGTATCATACCAAACTTCCTTCTTATATCTGTGCGGTTGATGACCCCTGATAAGCTACTAAGCATTTAATTTGAATATTTAGGCTGATGGGAAGGTGGGGGATGGGGGAAGGATTGACGGTTTTATCGCCCAATTAGAGACATACAAATTAGATGCGATGCAAGCTTATCGATTTTTTGTTCAGCAGAAAAACGCAAATAAACAAGAATATGCAACGAAAAGTGAACTTACAGCGATTTCCAGGTCAATGTGGTACATAGAAACCCGGTTTCTTCAAGAAACCGGGTTTCTATTACTTTAGGTAACAGGAATCTGCTGTAAACTTTCAGCCCCTTCCCTGCTACCTCCTGCTTCCTTAAATTTAAATAAAAATATCAATTTTTTAGATCGCCCAATGTAAAATAAAAAATTGACCCTTGACCTGGTTGGGATTCTACCCAGATTTGACCGCCGTGACTTTCCACAATTTTTTTGCAGATTGCTAAACCAATACCCGTGCCAGCATAATCATTTCGGCTATGGAGGCGCTGGAAAATTTGAAAAATGCGATCGCTGTACTTAGACTCGATTCCTATTCCATTATCTTTAACCGCAAACAACCAAGCATCTTCCCCATGAGAGATAGTGATATTAACAATGGGAGATTCCTGACGGCGATACTTAATTCCATTACCGATTAAATTTTGAAATAGTTGCACCAGCCTGGAAAAATCCCCCATTACTGTTGGCAAATTGTCACAAGTAACAACTGCTTGATTATTATGGATATCCAATTGGAGATTAGCACAAGCTTCTTCAAAAACCATATTGCAATCTATAAGTTCAAACGGTTGTTCGTTTCTGCCAACTCGCGAATACTCCAGCAAGTCATCAATTAAGCTTTGCATTCGCATCGTACCTTGCACGATATTGCGAATAAATCTTTCCGCCTTAGCATCAATTTTTTCTTTATAGCGTTGTTCTAAGAGTTGAGCATAACTGGTAATAGTTGCTAAAGGTGCTTGCAAATCATGAGAAGCAATATAGGCAAATTGTTCGAGTTCGGCATTAGAACGCGCTAGTTCTTGACGCTGACGAATTTCGTCAGTAATATCTCTAGAACTACCTTGCAATTTGATAATATTACCTGCCGCATCTCGAATGGGAATTAGAATAGTGCGCCAAGTGCGATTTCCGATTGGCAATGTCAAACTTTCTTCATAACTAATCGGAACACCAGCTGCAACGCAAGCACGGTAGCGTTCTTCAAAATGGATAGCAATTTGGTTTGACACTACCTCGGCAGGAGTTTTACCTCTGATATCTCCTGCTGAAATACCCATGACTAATTCAGAGGTAGGATTGATAGTTTCAAAAATAAATTTCTCATCTGGTGAGACATTAAGTAAAAAAATTGCCTCGGCTGAATGATTGAATATACCTGCATAAAGTGCTTCGCTAGCTCGTAAAGCTGCTTCTGCTTTTTGGCGGTTACTCACATCTAAAGCTAAAGATAAAATCGATACTAAGTTACCCGCATTGTCTAATAAAGCCGAGTTATACCACTCGCAATGCACTACCGAACCATCTTTTGTATAATTGCGATTGTGGCACGTATTTCTAGTTTGAGTACCATTTAACAGATGAGTAATTACTTGGGTTACTTCATCAAAATCCTCATCAAAAACAAATCCCAACTCATCCCAAGACTTATTTAAAACTTCTCTGGCTGCCCAGCCAAATATTTTTTCTGCTTGAGCAGACCAGCGCTGTACTCGAAATTGATGGTTCCATTCAATAACTGCTAAAGGTGAGTTTTCCACATGAAACGCTAATTGCTGATGCGCTTGTTTAAGTGATTTTTCTGTTTGTTGGCGCTCTTTGATTTGATTTTGTAAAATCTCGTTTTGTTGCTTGAGTTGCTTTTGTAACTTTTGAATAGTTAATTGGCTTTCTATGCGAACCAAAACTTCTTCAGATTGGAAAGGTTTAGTTATATAATCAACCCCACCTATTCTAAACGCTTTAACTTTTTCTTGCGTTTCATTCAAAGCACTTAAAAAAATTACTGGAATATCTTTAGTTTGCTCTGTAGCTTTTAGGGAAGCACAAACTTCATAACCATTGATGTCTGGCAACATGATATCCAGCAAAATTAAATCTGGTGGAGACAATAGAGCCGCGTTTAATGCTAATTGGCCATTAATGGCTCTTTGCACTTGGTAACCTCGTTCCTTAAGTACGTTAGATAAAAATCTTAAGTTATTCGGCTGGTCGTCCACCACTAATATTTTAATTGCGTTATTAATCATTGGAAATTCGTTCATTTTTTAATTTATAGTTCAAGGTTCTGAAGAATTTTTAATCGATTCAATTGAACGCACTATGATATCGAGACGAAAATCCTGCAGTAAATTGGTTAAAGCTTCTGATAAGGTGGCCTGCTCTTCTGGTATTTCCTCAATTAAGCGAACAACTAATTCTTCATTAACTTGGTTAGCTGCTTGATATAAATCATCTAGCCAAGAGGGAGGCATAGTAACTAAGTTATCTAGCAAAAAACGATTGGGAAACTTGCCAACCGAATTGCCTTTCTTCTGGGGTTTGATTAAAGGAAAAATTTCTTCATAAAGATAACGCACTCCTATGTATTCACCGATTTTTTCAAAGATAATTTCTTGCCCAAATGGTTTGCGGATAAATTCATTAGAACCTGCTGCCAATATTTCGATTCGCCTTTCTTCAAAAGCACTGGCAGTTAAGGTCAGAATTGGAGTAGAGTAATGGGGTTCTTTTCCTAGTTGCTTGCTGATTTCTCTAGCTCTAATTTCTTTAGTAGCTTCTATACCATTCTTGACTGGCATCCGCGTATCCATAAAAATTAGGTTGGGTTGCCAATTTTCCCAGAGAGTAACTGCTTCTTGACCGTTTTCTGCTTCTCGAACTTGAAACCCGATTGGTTCGAGTAATTTAACTAACAATTTACGATTTTCTTTCCGGTCATCTGCTACTAAAATCCGATAAGTTTTTTGGCCTGGTTCTATACCAATAACTCGCCGCATAGGTTTGGGCATCGCATCAATTTCATTTGCTATTTGAAGCTTGATCTGAAATCTGAAAATAGTTCCTTTACCAACAACACTACTAAGCGTAATATTTCCTCCCATCACTTCCACGTATCGACGGCTGATGGCTAAACCCAAACCAGTTCCTTCCATTGAATTGCGGCCTGTTTCTGTTTGCACGAAAGCATCGAATAAGTTTGTCAATTCATGATTGGCAATGCCAGGGCCAGTATCTTCTACTTCAAAATAAAGGTTTTTCTCAGGCAAAACTTTAATGCTATTATGGTCGTTATCGTAGCCTAAATTTACTCGTAAAGTCACTTTACCTTTATCGGTAAATTTAATAGCATTGCCGATTAAATTGATTAAACAACCCCTTAATTTTTTTTGGTCTGTTCTGACATATTGAGGTACATTAGAGGCGATATTAAATATTAATTGCAACCCCTTAATTTCGGCTTTGAGTTGTAACATTATTTCAATATTATCGAGCAAGCAATATAAATCGAAACAACTCTCATTAAGGGAAATTATGCCTGCTTCAATTTTTGACATTTCTAAAACGTCATCGATTAATTCCAGCAAATGCTCGCCACTGCGACTAATTATTTCTAGGTTTTCTCTCTGTTCGTTAGAAAGAGAACAGTCACGATTCATTAATTGGGTAAAGCCTAAGATAGCGTTTAAGGGAGTACGCAATTCGTGGCTCATGTTGGCAACAAATTCGCTTTTAGCTTTCGAGGCAGCTAAGGCTGTTGCCTCTGCCTTTTGACGCTCCAGAATTTCTTGTTGTAATCTTTCATTTTTCTCCATTAATTGCTTTTGTAATCTTTGAATAGTTAATTGATTTTCTACCCTTGCTAAAACTTCTTCTACTTGGAACGGTTTAGTAATGTAATCTACTCCACCAGCAGTAAAGGCTTTTACTTTATCTAGAACTTCGTCTAAAGCGCTAATAAAAATTATGGGAATAGTACGAGTTTCGCGATCGTTTTTGAGGGCTTCGCAAACTTGATAGCCGTCCATTTCTGGCATTTTTATATCTAATAATATCAAATCCGGGCAGGCAGATCGCGCTGCTCGAATTGCCATTTTGCCATTTACTACACCCCGCACTTTATAACCCCGTTCGGATAAAGTAGCAGATAAAACCTGGAGGTTTTCTTGGGTATCGTCTACAATTAAAATATTGCCTTTATTGGAGACAGATTCAGGATTATTCATCTTAGTATTGAAAGAGTAGGTATTTATGTTTCTGGGTATTAAAGAAAAAACGAGAAAGTAAGTTTTCAAAATTTCTGAAAGCAAATATATTTAAAATTTGGTGAGTTCTTAATTATCACCCTCAATTCGTTCAATTAGATCGATTATTTTATCACAACGAAAGCTGTTAACCAAATCGCTCAGAGCGTTGGCTAAAGGAGCGCTTTCGCTGGGGATTTGGCTAATTAGTTGAAAAATCGTATCGTTATCAACGCAGTCAGCTGCTTGGTATAGCTCTTTTAGCCAATCAGGAGGCATGATTTGTAAAGATGAAGGTGTTAGGATGAAAGCCGAATTTGTCGTTTCTCCCGGAATATTTCCGGTATTGGCTTCAGAAGTAGAGGGGAATAATTCTCGATAAATATAATTGACTCCCAGATATTGAGCGATTTTTTCAAAAATTACCGCTTCTCGAAAAGGCTTACGCACGAAATCATCACAACCTGCTGACAAAACCACGGTTCTTTCTTCGTCAAGAGCGCTGGCGGTAAGAGCGACGATTACCGTTGCTTGACCTTTTAAATGAGATTTAATTCTTTTAGTAGCTTCGTATCCATCCATAACTGGCATTCGCATATCCATCCAGATCAGGTGTGGTTGCCAATGTTCCCAAATTTCCACGGCTTCTTGACCGTTTTCTGCTTCTCGGACTTGGAAACCAACTGATGAGAGAAGCTTGAGGAGTAGGAGGCGGCTTTCAAAGCGATCGTCAACTACTAAAATGCGATATTCCGGTTGCCCTGCTGTTAAACCAATCACTTGGCGAGTTTTTTTGACTGTTTCTAGTTTGGAAGTTTCTGCTAAGGAAATGGGAATGATAAATCTAAAAGTTGTTCCTTCATCTACGCGGCTGTTTACAGTCAATTCTCCTCCCATTAATTGGACGAACTGGCTGCTGATCGGTAAGCCTAATCCGGTTCCTTGTTGAGATTTTCTACCTGTTTCTGTTTGAGCAAAAGGTTCAAATAATTTAGATAACTCTGCCGCAGCAATTCCTGGCCCGGTATCTTCTACTTCACATAACAACATTCTTTGATTGGGATTCAATTTTTTGTCTGAGTGGTAGTCATGAGGAAGCATTTTCAATCGTAATGTAATGCCGCCTTCGGAAGTAAATTTAATGGCGTTTCCGAGTAAGTTAATTAAAATTTGACGCAATTTACTTTCATCGATTCTGATATATTGTGGCAAGTCGTTTTCTCGATCTACAATGAGCATCAAACCTTTATTTTCGGCTTTAATACGGAACATTTCTTGTAAGTTATCTAGGAGAAAATGCAGATTAAAATCATTTTCGTTCAAAGTGATTCTGCCTGATTCTATTTTGGACATTTGCAAAATGTCATTGATTAATGAAAGTAAATGTTCGCCGCTATTATTGATAATTTCTAAGTGTTGTTTGTGTTCTCTTTTGAGGGAGGTATCGCGGCTCATTAATTGGCTAAAACCGAGAATTGCGTTGAGGGGAGTTCGTAATTCATGGCTCATATTAGCAAGAAATTCGCTTTTAGAACGGCTGGCATTTTCAGCAGCTTTTTTAGCTTCCTGAAGTGCAGTTTCTGCTTGTTTGCGAACGGTAATATCGCGGCTAAAAGCACAAAGGTACTCTTGGCCGTTAAACTCTAAATATCTTGCCGTAACTTCTACGGGAAAAATAGTGCCGTCTTTACGGCAGTGGTGAGTCTCGAAGATGGAAGGAAGACGATTTTGTTTTTGCTGTTGAAAAGATTGATGCCACATTTCTTCAGAAAAGTTTGGGTTTATATCGACTACTTTCATTTGGAGTAATTCTTCTTCGGTATAGCCTAAATAGTTGCAAGCGGCGTTATTAACATATAATAAACTGCCGTCCGCTCCGATCCAGTAAGCACCATCTCCGCAGTTGTCTAAGAAAAATTGGGTCATCCGTAATGTTTGTTCTGCTCGTTTGCGTTCGGTGATGTCCTGACTGACTGTAATCAAACAGGTTTGTCCGTTCATGTTAATTAATTCGGCTGATAAAAGTGCGGTTCTTATTTCACCTGATTTGGTACGGAAATCAAATTCATAGTTACGAATAATTCGTTTATTTTGCAGCAAATTAAATAACCGATTGCGGTCTTCCCAATTTACCCAAAGGTTTAGTTCGATCGCGGTATGACCGATGATTTCTTCGCGGGTATAACCAGTAAAATGGCAGAAACTATCGTTGGCTTCTACATGGCATCCATCGCTTAATCTGGTAATGGTGATGGCGCTGGGACTAGCTAGAAATGCTTTGGCAAATTTTTGTTCTGATTGGTGTAATGCTACTTCTGCCTGTTTGCGATCGGTAATGTTGCGAGCTACCCAAATAGCTGAGTTGTTTGCCATCGGAGAAATACTAGCTGTAAACCAAACCTCCCGTTCGTCAATTAACAAGTTGTAATCGAAATTAATCGTTTGCTTTGTTTGTAAAACCTGCCGAATTTGGTTTAACCAAGCTTCGGAATTCTCCCCTTGTAAAAATTGTTGAATGGTTTGCTCGATCAGTTCGTTAGAAGTTTCTCCAAGGTTCGCTGCATTAGTCGGCGCTACTTCTATACCGCTGCCGTCTGGATCGATAACTAAAACAATATCAGTCATTGCTTCAAAAACAGCCCGCATTTTTTCTTCAGAGTTTCTGAGTTTCTTTTCTAGTAATTGCCGTTCCTTAATTTCTTCTTGAAGCTGACAGTTTTTTTCTTCTAAAGTTTTGACTAATTGTTCTAAGTAATGCGGGTTGGTTTCCAAGTTTAGTTTATCAGTATTAAAAGAGCGATCGTTTTTTTTAGGTTATAGTAATCGAAATATCCAAATTATCGAGGAAAAAAAGCC
>CAZJJR010000201.1:0-228 GCA_964546365.1 uncultured bacterium
TTCTTGTCCGCATTTGAGAATAACCCCGTTACCAGATTTAATTGCCAAACTAGAAATCTGGATTAGCGCATCGGGACGGGCTTCAAAAATTACTCCTAAAACGCCAAGGGGACAGCTAACGCGCTTCAAAATCAATCCCGTATCCAATTCGCGGTTAATATCAACGACACCGATCGGATCTGGTAAACTTGCCACATCGCGCACGCCTGCGATCGCAGCTTTCAATTT
>CAZJJR010000201.1:238-5445 GCA_964546365.1 uncultured bacterium
CCTGCCAGTAGCGTGTCGGGAAAGAGTGTATCCAATCGTAACCGCGCGATCGAAGGGCTGGGCAGTCCCGCCACCTCCGCCGCATCGCAATCTGCCCTGTTCGCTGCCACAATTTCAAAAGCCGCAGATTCTAAAGCTTGGGCGACAGCTTCAATGGCTTCTTGTTTATCCTCGCTGGAAAGCGTCGCCAAATGTCTTGCAGCGAGGCGAGTTTCTTGGGCGATGGAAGTGAGGGAAGGAGAAGAAATTTGGGATACAGTCATGGACATTACTTCGGTTGCATCGTATATTCCAAGCTTAGTACATCCCAATTTTTTATTAACAGGGCGGTGTGGTGGGAGTGAGTAGGAGTTTACAGTTTTTCGATCGAAATTCTGCTACGCAGATAGTTCGATATCTGGAATTGCTTCGAGTATTGGTATCCCGCAACCTGAAAGTGCGTTATCGGGGGTCATTTTTGGGCATATATTGGTCGCTGTTCAACCCCCTGCTGATGACGGGCGGCTATACGGCGATTTTTGGTATGGCATTTACCTCTTACTATCAAAATTCCATTTCCAAATATATGCTGGAAGTGTTTGTGGGATTGATCGTAATTAACTTTTTTTCCGCTTCCACTACCCAAGCATTAACTAGCGTAGTCAGTAATGGTTCGCTGCTGAATAAAATTCGCCTGCCAGTCAATGTTTTTCCCCTGTCAATGATTAGCGCCAACGTATTTCAGTTTATCAGCGGTTCCTTGCCTTTACTCATAATCTCGACTTTGGTAACATCCAAAAGTTTAGTTAATGTATTGGTGTTATTTCTCCCCATTATTTCCCTGATTTGTTTTTCTACTGGCGTGGGATTCTTGGTAAGTGCGCTGTTTGTTTTCTTTCGAGATTTACCTTATTTTTATGAATTAGTAGTTTCGGTATTGTGGTTTACTTCTCCGGTGTTTTACCCGGCAGCAATTGTACCCCCCAGAGTTCGCCCATTTTTGACCTTTAATCCCATTGCTTCGATTATCGAAAGCCTTCGTCAAATTGCTTTGTCAGGCAAACCCCCCGATTTTGTCTTAATTGGTAACTGTTTAATGGGCAGTCTGGTAGTTTTAGCGATCGGATATTACTTATTTTCACGTTGGCGCAATCAATTCATGGATTTATTATAAATATGCTAACTATTTCGTTAGAAAAAGTATCTTTGTGGCGACGGACGCAAGAAGAATTTTCCTACGATCTGAAACGTTCTATCCTGTCATTTTTAGAGGGTAAATATCGCCATCCAGCCAAAAAATTAGTATTAGATCGAATTGATTTAAACGTATATGCAGGGGAAAAAATCGGCATTATCGGGGCAAATGGCGCTGGCAAATCAACTCTTTTAAAGATAATTTGCGGCATTTTACAACCCAGCTATGGTGCTGTGCGAGTGATGGGAAAAATCGCACCTTTAATTGAATTAGAAGCGGGATTCGATCCGGAAATATCCGTAGTAGATAACATCGTATTTTACGGAGTGATGCTAGGGGCTTCTCAACGGGAAATGTGCCGAAGAATTAATTCTATTTTGGTGTTTGCCGAACTGGAAGATTATGCTTTAGTGCCAGTAAAAGCGTTATCTTCCGGGATGGTATCGCGGTTGGGATTTGCGATCGCAACCGACGTGCAACCAGATATTTTAATTCTCGATGAAGTACTAGCTGTAGGAGATGAAAGATTTAAACATAAGTGCAAACAGCGAGTGAATAGATTTTGGGATGGAAATACTACTATTTTATTAGTTTCCCACGAACTAGAACTGATTCAGCAAACTTGCGATCGCGTACTTTGGTTGGATAAAGGGCGGGTGAAGTGTATCGGCGAAACTAAAGAAGTTGTCAGTTATTACCGAGACGCGATGAAAGAAACTGAGGAATTAGGGGTGAAGGAAAAAGTATGAAGGATGAAGGATGAAGTTAAAAGAACTTTTTTTAAATTTTGAATTTTGAATTTTGAATTTTCCCCATCTCCCTACCAATTATCAGCTTCCTTTAGCTAATTGAGCTTTTGCTTGTTGCCAAAGTTGTTCAAATTCAGCTAAAGTGTAATCTGCCAAAGGTCGATCGGCTACTGCTTCTATTTTAATTATCCGTTGAATAAATGTTTCGTTAGTTTTTTGCAAAGCTTCGGAAGGATCTAAACCGTACCAACGGGCGAGATTGATAATTACGAACAAAATATCGCCTAATTCTGATTTTTGGCGTTCTTTATCTTCGTGTTCGACAGCATATTTAAATTCTGCCACTTCTTCATTAAACTTATCCCAAACTCCTTCCACATTCTCCCATTCAAAACCAGCCGCCGCTGCTTTTTGAGAGATTTTCATACCACCCGTTAACGGGGGCAAAGTTCTTGCATATCGACTTAATTTACTGCTGAGTAATGGCGGCGCATCTGGGGTTTCTCCCTTTTCTTCCGCTTTGATTTGTTCCCAATTTTGCCGCACTTCTTCCGGCGTTTGGGCTTGCACATCTCCAAATACATGAGGATGGCGGCGAATCAACTTTTCCGCGATGCCTTCTGCCACTTCTGTTAAAGTAAATTGACCGTAATCGCTAGCAATTTGAGCTTGCAAAACTACTTGTAATAATAAATCTCCCAACTCTTCCGCGATCGCATCCTTATCATCCCTGCGAATCGCATCCACCACCTCGTAAGCTTCCTCAATGACATAAGGAATCAAAGATTGGGGAGTTTGGGCCAAATCCCAAGGACAACCACCATTTGGCGATCGCAATTTCGCCACCACCTCAATTAACCTTTGCAGCGCTGCCAAACTAGAAACTTCACTCATTTTACCCTTCACTTCTTTTTCTGCGGTTTTTGCGTCTTGGCGGTTCGTTTATCTAAACTTGTCCTGGGAGACTTAACCGCTTTATTCATCTTAGGCAAAATCGACTTTAACCCACTGCTTTTCAAACGTTTGAAAGTCGAACCGCCCCAATCACTCAGAGTATGACTCATCGCTCCCAATTCTAAACCCACAAACAAAGCTGCCCACTCTCTAGGGTATTCCCTGACGGAAGCGGCGGCTAATTGGCTAACCGTTTGCCAATTGGTATTTGTCAAGCCAACACTCTCAGCCAGGAATAACCCCAGCCCTCCTACCGTCCCGATCCATAACACCAGATAAAGCGATCGCAACGACGTACCCACCACTGGCCCATGAGATAAGAAAGACCGATGGCGCATACTTTTTTGATAAGGTATCCATATCCAGCGCCACCAACCCCACCGTTGAAACTGGCGCGAATAGATATCCAAGTCTGGGCCAAACATCAGCCCCCCAAACAGAAACCCGCTTGAGACAAGCAATGTAAGATTTCCACTTTGGGTTTGCGAGAACGTGAAACCTGCCACCAGAGGCAAACTCCACAAAGTTATGCGATCGTGCGTTCGACCACTTGGCATTTTAAAATTAGTCTGCTACTATATGTAATTGTGCGACAGAAACGGGCTGTTAGCTCAGTTGGTAGAGCGCCTGCCTTACAAGCAGGATGTCACTGGTTCGAGTCCAGTACGGCCCATATTTTACAACCTTTTTAGTGGTACAAGTGTTACGATTTTTGGTACAGCTTTGTTGACTTAGCTTTTGATGGCTAAAGGCGATGACCATTAAGGAAGAACTAATTCAAGAACTAGAGCAAGTGCCGGAAATGGAGTTAGTTAAGGTGCTGGAATTTGTGCGATCGCTTCGCGCTGCCCCTTTGGGGCAATCGCTCAAATCTACTTTAACTCAGCCCGATACTGACCCAGTATGGCAAGCCTATTTAGATTCCGAACGGGAACGAGAGGAGGTCTATCGCCGCCTTGCCAGTTCCTATGAGTTGGTGATGCAGGTGGTTAAAGGTCGGTTGGATAAGGCAGGATTGGTGAGTGAACTGGAAAAAGGAGTGGAGCAGGTGTGAAATCTATCTGGTGCTAAGTTGGAATATTCATCAAATTTTAACTAACCGGCAATGATATCACAAACTCCGTACCATAACCGGGTTTAGAAATACAATCAATCGCACCACCATGCTTATCTTCAATAATCTGACGAACAATTGATAATCCCAAACCTGTACCTTTACCAACTTGTTTAGTAGTAAACAAATAATCGAAAATCTTATCTTGCACTTCCGGATTTATGCCTACTCCGTTATCTTTAATTCGGATATTAACTTGAGTATTATCTTGCATTAATTCAGTAGTAATCGTAATTTGATTGGGATTGGCTTGAATATCGGCAAAACTACGTCCTATATTCGATTCTTCTACCGCATCAACCGCATTAGATAACACATTCATAAAGACCTGATTCAGTTGTCCCGGATAACAGTCAACTTCCGGAAAGTCACCGTATTCTTTGACTATTTCAATGGCGGGACGTTGCTGGTTACTTTTCAGGCGATGCTTCAGTATTAATAGGGTGCTATCAATTCCTTCATGAATGTTAAACTTGACTTTGCGATCGCAATCGGTGCGAGAAAAGGTTCGCATGGATTGGCTAATCTCCGTAATGCGGTTTGTTCCCTCTTCCATTGACACGATTAGTTGTAGAAAATCTTCTATTAAATAATCTAGTTCGATCGCCTTTATTCTTTCCATAATTTCTGGGGCAGGCGAAGGATGGTATTTTTGATAAAGTTTGATTAAATCGATTAATTCTTCTGCATAATTTTTGGCATGATTGAGATTGCCAGCAATAAAACTAACGGGATTATTAATTTCGTGAGCAATACCCGCTACTAATTGCCCCAAAGATGACATCTTATCATTTAATAATAACTGAGATTGGGCTTTTTGCAATTCTTCAGTACGTTCTTCAACTTTTTGTTCTAACGAAGTGTTTAATTCACTTAATTCAGCATTTTTTTCGGCTAGTTCCCTAGTTAAATAACGTAGTTTAAGCTGTAAATTAATTCGGGCGATTACTTCTTCTTGTTGAAAGGGTTTTGTGATATAATCTACTGCCCCCAATGACAGCCCTTTCACTTTATTACCGATATCAGATAAAGCTGTCATGAAAATCACGGGGATATTTTGGTATTTGGGATTTGCTTTGATTTTACGACAAGTTTCAAAACCGTCCAGTCCCGGCATCATTACATCTAATAAAATTAAATCGGGAATGACTAACTCTAAGTTATTTATGGCATCTTGACCATTTTTAGAAACTAAGGTTATAAAAATGGTCAAGAT